>CANBRH010000028.1 GCA_947371865.1 Actinomycetota bacterium | reverse complement strand
GGACGATCAAAGCCAAGCAGGCCATAAGGATTATCTTCAATAACAAAAATTCCTTCAGTGCGGCAGATCTCCAAGATCTCTGTTCGTCGATCTGCAGGGAGCAAAACACCAGCAGGGTTCTGATAGTTAGGGATCAGGTAAAGAAACTTTATTTTCCGACCAGCAGCGCGGGTAGTGGTGATGGCTTGGCGCAGAGCTTCTGGGATTAAACCATCGTGATCCATGGCAACATGAACAACTTGAGCTTCGTATTGGTGGAATGTCCCGAGCGCTCCGACGTAAGAGGGGGCTTCAACTAAAACCACATCGCCTGGATCAATAAAAATTCGCGAGATGAGATCTAGTGCTTGTTGGGAGCCGGTGGTCACAACCACATCATCAGGGTGAGCGTTGATGCCCTCTAGCGCCATGACGTCGCAGATTTGTTCGCGCAATTTAAGATGGCCCTGGCCGCTGCCATATTGGAGGGCTTCTTGACCATTTTCTGAGAGCAATTTCTCAACGACTGATGCCATCATCTCCATTGGCAGGGCAGAGAGGTTAGGCATTCCACCTGCCAGAGAGACGATATCTGGGCGGGAAGCTACGGCGAAAAGGGAGCGAATCTCACTGGGCTTCATACCGGCGGCTCGGCTGGCAAAACGCTCAGCTAGGTTTTCTGGGGCGCCAGTATGGTGACGAATGATTTCGTTGCTCATCTGCGAAGTCTCCCATATTTTAAATGGCGACCGTGACGAGATTTAGCGACGCAGCCCTGCTTCACGCAAATCCGAGAGTTTAAGCGTCCCGGTCTTCGCATCATTTTCAGCCGATAAATAAAGGCGTTGAATCGCCACAACCAGAGATTCGACGACAGTTTCACGGAAATTTGGGTCAGCCAATCGCTTCATATCACCCGGGTTACTGATGTAGCCCAGATCAATCCGAACAGCTGGGGCTTTTGTTAATCGCAATAAATCCCAAGTCTTGGCATGGGTTCGGCAATTCAGTAAGTCGGTGCGCGAACAGATTTCCCGCTGGGCAAGTGTGGCAAATCGTTCACCGACAACCGAATGGACTCCATGGAGGTCGCTGCCGTAGTAATACCCGGTAACACCATGAGCCTTCTCGTTGGGATAGCGGTCAAGTCGCAGTGATAGAACCAGATCGGCTCCGGTGGAGTTGGCCAAAGAGATCCGCTCTTGCTCTGTGGGCATCGAATCAATTCCGTGGGTGAGAAAAACCGTTACACCTAAAGCAATTAACCGACCTTCAAGGCGCTTGGCTACATCGAAAACTAAATCTGAATAAAAAGTATCTGAGCCGGGATCGAGGACAATGATTTTATTTGCGAGGGCGGGCCCACGAACTGCTCGGTGAGCAGCATCGCGTAACTCTGTAGGTGTGCCACCAGTAACGGTCTTAATTAATCGCATCAATGCAATAACAGTGGCCGGGCCACATTTCCCATCGCTCTTAACACCCACCGATTTCTGGAATTCTTTCACAGCACTTTCGGTAAGAATTCCAAAGATTCCATCTACTCGGCCGGAATTAAATCCCATCTCGATTAATCGGGATTGCAAAACCGCAACATCATCACCGCGCATCAGCGAACCAGGTTCAAAGCCAAGCACGCGATCGCCAAGTTTCCATTTAGCCTCTTCCAAGGCGCGAAATGTCACTTGATTGACGATGCCCGTAATTACTAAACCGCGCCCCTGCTGAAAAGCTTTGACCGCCATTTCCACGTCCTCATTGAAAGAAGTGGAAATGTTCTTCAGTAAGCCCAGTCTGACTAAGGTGCTTGTAACCGAGGCAACAACATCACCGTGATCGCCACGAGAGAGATCAGCAGCTAACATGAATTTAGATGAAAGCTTCGAGCTCTTTGAGAAGAGTGGGCTTTGGCTTAGCGCCAATAATTGTTTTTACAACCTCGCCGTTTACATAAACGTTGAGGGTCGGCAATGAGGTTATTCCATATTTGATGGCGATGGCAGATTCTTCGTCGGTATTCACCTTAACGATCTTTATCTTGCCGATATTTTCAGAAGCGATCTCGTCCAAAATTGGACTCACAGCACGACATGGACCACACCATTCAGCCCAAAAATCGACGAGTACTGGTGTCGAACTCTTTAATACTTCAGCATCAAAGGTAGATGCGGTGACTGCTTGTGCGCCCATTTATTGTTCTCCAATAGTTTTGTATAGGGATAATTCTAGTTTTATTTGAGATTAGTGCCCGGCAAGGAAACGCTCGGCATCCAGAGCCGCGGCGCAACCCGAACCAGCAGCGGTGATTGCTTGGCGATACGTGAAATCCACCAAGTCACCACAAGCAAAAACTCCAGGAATATTGGTATTTGTGCTGCGTCCGATGACATTTACGTAACCTTCGGAATTAAGGTCAACTTGACCCTGCAGGAGTTCGCTGCGTGGCACATGGCCGATCGCCACGAAAAGCCCAGTAAATGCGCGCTGGGATTCTTCAGAAGTAATTGTGTTACGAAGCTTGAGGCCCGATACTTTCGCCTCACCAAGAACATCGATAACTTCAGTGTTCCAGAGGAATTCAATCTTTGGATTTGCTTTGGCACGATCGACCATAATCTTGGATGCGCGCAAGGTATCGCGGCGATGGATCACCACTACTTTGCTGGCAAAACGCGTCAGGAAGTTAGCTTCTTCAAGTGCCGAGTCTCCCCCGCCAACAACAGCAATCTCTTGCTCACGGAAAAAGAAACCATCGCATGTCGCACACCAAGAAACTCCGTGGCCCGAAAGACGCTTCTCGTTGGTAAGGCCAATCTCTTTATATGCCGAACCAGTGGCCAAGATAATTGCTCGGGCTTGCAAAGTATTTCCCGAACCATCTTTAACGGTTTTAATATCCCCGGTAAGTGACATCTCAACGATATCGTCTGTGACAAGCTTGGCTCCAAATTTCTGTGCTTGCTTGCGAATATTCTCCATGAGGTCTGGGCCAATGATGGCATCAGGGAAACCTGGAAAGTTTTCAACTTCAGTGGTGTTCATCAACGCACCACCGGCGGTAACAGAGCCTTCATACACAATGGGATTAAGTTGCGCGCGTGCTGCATAGATGGCGGCGGTATATCCAGCCGGCCCCGAGCCAACGATGATCAGGTCATGAACTTCACTCATTCGTTAGACCCTTCCTTTCTACGCAGTAATTTGAGCATGCTTGCAACTTCTTCAATCTTAAAGAGGTGGGCTAACAGAATATAACCAACTCCACTGACCACTAGAACGAATATCAAGTGAAGGGTATTCCCGCCGGGTAGATGGGGTAGAGCAAGACGCAAAGGTGTCGCAACAACAAATCCTAGGAGGAGCAATTTGATATACAGGCCGACAATTTCACCCACATGTATGAAAATCTCGTATCTACGCAGCAATCGGATAGTGATCCAAGCCCCAAAGAAATAGCTAATGGACAGGGATACCGCCAATCCCACGGTAACCCACTTGGGAGGTAGAACCAGGGCTGCCACCAAGGAGAAAATAACGGCGGCTATATTCATCAACGCATTGCTCACAACTTGTAATTTCACATTTTCAAATGCGTTGAGTCCACGAAGAGCGATGAGGTTGATGCTCAACGGCAATAGTCCAAAAGCAAAGCCAGCAAGGGTGTAGCCCAGATATTGAGAATCTTGGTGGGAGATTCCGAAGAAGAGCGAGCGGGTAATAAGTGGACCAAAAAGCAAGAAGGCGATGGCGCTCGGGACCGTGATGATTCCTACTAAACGGATGGTTTTTACCAACCGATCATGGATCTCTCTGTAATTCTTCTCTATAACCAAAAGCGAGAGGGCGGGCAGAAGAGCGGTCACTATCGAGATGGTGAATATGGAATGAGGCAACATCAAAATCAAAAAAGCGTTGCCATACGGCGTGAAACCAACTCCGGTCGCAATTCCGGCCTTGGCGGCTTGTACGGCTGCGCTCGTGGAAAGGTTGACGGTAACCAGATAGCTCAACTGGGAAATTGCGGCGAAGAGGAGAGTCCAGGAGGCTAGGCGAAAAGAGTTGCGAAGTTCAGCGTCTCGCCAATCCCAACGTAGTCGTAGCTTTATCTTAGTTTTTCGTATTACTGGAATGAGCGCCAGTGTTTGCAGAACATATCCAGCGCTTGTGCCTAACCCCAACCACGTCGTTTCCGAGAATGAGATAGAGGAGACTGTTAAGTTCTTAGATTGGTGCAAAAACCAACCGAAGATTGCAATCGTTAATAGATTGTTGAGCACAGGGGCCCACATCATTGGCCCAAAGCGCCCTTTGGCATTTGCGATCTGACCTAAAAGTGCGAACAAACCCATAAAGAAAATTTGTGGCAGGCAATAACGCATAAAAAGAACAGTTAAATGGAATTCTGGTCTTCCCACATATCCAGTTGCAAAAATGCGGACCAGAACAGGAGCAATGAGAACGGAAACAAGAACCAACGCGCCCAGTATGAATGCCGTAGCGGTTAATAATTTAGAGATAAAAGCCGAACCACCGTCGCGGTCACGCGTAGCTCGAACAAGTTGGGGTACAAAGACTGCGGTAAGGGAACCGCCTAATAATAAGTTGTAAAGAATATTAGGCATGGTGTTGGCAACATTGTAGGTATCGCCGAGCAAAGTAGTTCCGAGAACTGCAACTAACAGTAAGTTTCGAATAAGCCCAGTAATTCGCGAAAATACCGTTCCGATGGCCATTACGGTGGAAGATCGAAGGAGCGAAGGTTCGAGCGAACTCATTTTCCTCTCCGTCTAAATCGACGAATACTTTGAATGACTGCGGCTCCAAAAAGAATAAGCGCCGCTGTTGTTGTTATCCAGGTGGCTATTGGGCTGATTACTGCCAAATTAAGGGGAAAGAGCACGCTTTCACCTAAGAGCTGGCCCGATGGCGTCAGCGCATCTATCGCCAAAGCACTTGAACCAGATGTTAATACCTCAACAGGCACCAATATTTGAGTTTTAGATTTTGCACCAAGGGTTATAAGTGGGAGCTTTCCAATTCGCACCTTGCTATTGAGCGAAGAGACTCGCAGGTGGATTTGGGCAGGAGAATTGAAATTATTGATAACGGTTATAGGTAATTTTTGTTGAGTCGCGGTAATTGTAAATCGTCCCGGAACCACAGAGACTGCATGCATCAAAGCGAAACTTTGGGCGGTTAGATTGATCTCTAGATAATCACGCCTGCTAGTTTCAATCTGAGATGTTAATAATGCAGCGCTGTGCAAGCGATAATTATCTAGTTCGGAAGAGGAGAGATACCGAGCAACAGTTTGCAGCGTCACTCCAGCATCCTTATAGGTAGCGATGAGATCTGAACTCAATTTAAAGTACTTGTAGGACGGGTACTTGGTAAGTCCCGTGACTGGTCGACCTAATAAATTTTGAAGACGTAATTTTCCGGCGGTCAGAAAATAGTTTTCATCATGCGGCGACAATCGATGAATCCAGTAACCGGAAGGATTGCCGTAGGGGAGAGAGTAGATAGTGTCGGTTGAAGTGGCCAAAAGTAATTGTGCGAGAAAGTCCTGGGCGACTTTGGCCCCAGTTCCAGCCTCGCCACCTACTAATTCATATCCATGGCTCATCGCAACAACCTCTTCGACCAGCGCGGCGTCAATATTCCAAATTCGATTACCACGAGGAGGAGAGAAAACTAAGGTGCCTAAGGTGCCTTCAGGAGTGAGAAGCGATGCCAAATCGTCATCGATGAATTTGCCATCGAGTTGGCGGTGTGTAGGTTCAAAAAGCGTAATGGTATTTGTGGTGGGTGCAGCGTAGGAAGGGGTAGGTATCCCCAACATCAGTAAAACTAGACTTGCAAAAATCGCAACAATTTTTTTCATGGCTGTAGTTCGCCCGATTTAGCAATGAGCTTTTTCTCATCAGGGTAGGCCAGCATGTCGATGATTTCATCCAATGGGAACCAAGCGACATCATCAACTTCAGTTACTTGAGGCGAAAGTTCGCCGCCAACTTCTTTAAAAAGATAATGATGAACCGTCTTGTGAATTCGTTTTCCACCGGCCATAAACCAAAAATCAATCACGCCAAGCGCGCGTGAAATTTCGCTTTCAATTCCAGTTTCTTCAGCGACTTCGCGGATGGCCGCTTGTTCAGGAGTCTCCCCTGCTTCGATGTGGCCCTTAGGCAAGGACCAAAGCAGACGTTCTCGACTTTGATCCTTTAGGTCGCGCCTACCTATCAATAAGCCTTTGGTACCCGAAGTATCAATCACCAAACCGCCAGCGCTGACTTCATCGACCCGCTTGGCATAAGGGCGTTTAGGCGCGCCAGAAGGGTTCTTGGGTGCAACCGTCGCATCAGATTTCTGCTCGGTCGTGGAATTATGTTGAGGAGGTGGGCCCGCAGGACGCCGTCTCCGACGTTTTTTCCGTTTTGCTTCGCCACCCGCACTCGGTGCCGGGGTCATAGAGCAAGGGTACTGCTCTAGCCTTACTCACTGTGAGAGGGATCCTGTGAAAACACCAAAAGATCTAGCGGCGGCTCTTGCCATCTCGGCGCTGACCGAGCAAGCGCCTATCACCCAGTCACTGGCGGCCGGGTTTAAGAGCGCTGGCTATACCTTGGCGTTGGTGGGTGGCCCAGTAAGAGATGCCGTTCTTGGCCGACTGGGAAATGACTTGGATTTCACGACGAATGCGCGGCCGGATGCGACAAAAGCCATTCTTAAAAAATGGGCGGATACTGTTTGGGAGATTGGTGCTGAGTTTGGAACTATCGCCGCCAAACATGGAGATACCTCCATCGAAGTGACGACATATCGCAGTGAAAAGTACGACCCCGATAGCCGCAAACCAGATGTTGATTTTGGAGATTCGATCGAAGGCGATCTTTTCCGTAGAGATTTCACGGTTAATGCGATGGCACTCGAGCTGACTACCGCGAATCCGATTTTTATTGATCTCTTCAATGGCGTCAATGATTTAGCACAAGGAATTTTACGCACGCCTGGCAAAGCTACAGATTCTTTCTCAGACGACCCATTGCGCATGATGCGTGCCGCCAGGTTCGTAAGCCAACTTAAATTTACGGTTGACGACGAGATTGTTGCTGCTATCACGAGCATGGCCGACCGCATTTCAATTATCTCCGCCGAACGCGTTCGCGATGAATTAACGAAAATGCTCATGTCACCTAATCCCCGATTAGGGCTAACACTTCTCGTTGAAACTGGGCTTGCGGAGAAAATTCTTCCGGAATTACCGAAGTTGCGTTTGGAAATCGATGAACATCATCATCACAAAGATGTTTACGAACACACGCTTACGGTTCTCGAAAAAGCAATATCCATGGAAGATCGTTTAGGTGGACCCAACCTAGTCATTCGGCTGGCGGCCCTTCTCCACGATATTGGTAAGCCGCGTACTCGCGAATTAATTCCAGGCGGCGGAGTTTCCTTCCATCATCATGAAGTTGTTGGCTCACGTATGACCAAAGAACGGATGCGCGCCCTTCGATTCGATAATCACACGATTAATGATGTCTCGCAATTAGTCTTCCTGCATTTGCGTTTTCACGGATATGGCAGCGGTGAATGGACTGATTCTGCAGTTCGTCGATACATCCGCGATGCCGAACATCTTCTCGATCACTTGCACGTCTTAACTCGGGCTGATTGCACAACCCGAAATCAGCGCAAGGCCGAAATGTTGGCTCGGACCTATGACTCGCTGGAAGAAAGAATTGCGACCTTAAAAGAACAAGAAGAGTTGGACAAGATCCGCCCCGATCTAGACGGCCTGGCGATTATGGATATCTTGCAGATCAAGCCATCCCCTTTAGTGGGCAAGGCCTATCAATATTTGCTTGATTTACGCATGGAAGAAGGTCCATTGGGCGTCGAACGCGCAACAGAGGAGCTCATTAAATGGTGGGAAGTGAACGGTCCGAAAATTTAATCGGGCGCAGCATCACGACCGATACCACTACATATAACGCGCCGATTAGTGCGGGCAATAAAAAGGAATCACCACTCTTTGGCAAAATGAATGCTGCAACGATGGCACCTAGAACAATTGCGGCATTTACTGCAATGTCATAGAAAGCAAAGACGCGGCCACGGTAGGAGTCATCTATCTTCGATTGCACCAAAGCATCGTTGGTAACTTTTACGGCTTGGCCACATAAGCCAACGAAAAATGCGGCAGCGATCAAGAAATATTCTTTTGGAGAAATAGCAACGAGAACTACAAATGGAACGGCGAGGATCATCATCGCTTTAATCCAAAGGTGTCTTCCATATTTATTTACTCCGAACGGACTAATGAAAGAGCCAATTCCAATTCCGACCCCGGCAATTGCTAGCGCGAAAGCAAAGCCACGTAGACCAGCATCAGGATTATTCGGAGAATGATAGAAATTACGTTCGAGCAGAAGCCCCATCAAAGTTAGCGCCGTGAGACCACCGCGTTGAAAAGCCGTAGCCAAGATTCCACGGAAGGCATCTTCGTGCTGACGCAAGATGTACAAACCCTCCAACATTTCGCGCCAACCTTCAGAGGCTGTCTCATGCTCTCGAGGACCAAGTTCGGTTCTTCCTAGGCGCGAGCAAATCAGAGCACTCACGAGGTAGCCGATGGCGGCGATGATGACCAACATTGAATCAGAGAGATCGCTCTTGTGGGAATGATCGAGCAAGTTCTTAATCCCTATTCCGATACCGCCACCGAAAACAACTCCGATGGTTCCGCCAGTCACAGCAAGAGCATTCGCGGTGATGAGTTGTTCCTTGCTTACTAACAGCGGCAAGCCTGCCGAAAGTCCCGCAAGAATTAATCGATTAATTCCGAAAGCAACCAGAACGAAAAGCGTCAACGTCAGACCAGTGGTGCCACTCTTCACCAAGAGAGCGATCACAACGAGATCGAAAGCCCTAAATGCGTTGGCAAATTGCACGATTCTTTGTCTGGAAAAACGATCCAAAATAACGCCGGCATAGGGGCCGACAAAGGAGTAAGGCAATAGCACAACAGTGAAAGCTAGCGCTGCCGCAACGGCATTGGACTGACGTTCCGGCGAGAAGAGCACAAAAGAGGCGAGGGCCGATTGAAAGATGCCATCAGTAACCTGTCCCAGCCAGCGGATCTGTAGCAAGCGCGAGAGCTTGGTGGTCCCAAGTGTTGGCCAGGAAATGTGCACGGCGGCAAGCCTAGTTATTCTTTCTTCTTATGTGGTCGCGCCGAGATGCAGTGGATTACTCCCTAGATCGCAGGGCAACGCTCATCGCCCTTTTCCAAGGCAAGGCATCTGCCATGGATGCCTGCGATGCCGACCCGTATCTGCGCCGGGCGGCAAAACACCATGGCGAAAGAACTCAGCGGCCGTGCCCCGTCTGTAAGAAGAACAAAATGGTGGAACTTCGTTACGCCTTCGGCGATCAACTCGGCCAATATTCAGGCCGCATTAAGTCTTTAGCTGAACTCGACGAAATGGAGAATGAGTTTGGCGAGTTTCGGGTCTATACCGTTGAGGTTTGTGGTGATTGCGGCTGGAACCACTTGGTTTATTCCTACTTATTAGGTGACGGCAAAGTGCGCAAACCCCCTCGAAAAGTCAGGACCCTCGAAGATGATGATTGGGTGAAGCGGTAACCTTTCGACCGTGGCGAATATAAAGCAGACGGTGGTCAGATCCTCCATCTTCCTTGGCGGCTTCGGATTTATCCTTGCTTCAGTCGGCTTTGCTTACGCCTATTTCACGGTCAAAATTCCTGACGCTAATGCGTTCGTCAATAGCCAATCCACGATTATCCAATATGCAGACGGTTCCGAAATTGGTCGCATTGGATCTGAAAATCGTACGATTGTTAAATTAGCCAACATCCCATTGGATGTTCGCCATGCGGTCATGGCAGCAGAAGATCGCAATTTTTACTCGGAGCACGCTTTTAGTCCAACAGGAATAGCACGCGCTATCTACAACAACTTGCGCGGCGGTGCGCTGCAAGGTGGTTCCACAATTACCCAGCAATATGCAAAGACTGCATTTTTAACACCAACGCGAAGTATTCAACGAAAGATTAAAGAACTCATTATTGCTGTGAAATTAGAGAACCAATTTTCCAAAGACCAGATTCTAGAAAGTTATCTCAACACCATTTATTTTGGCCGTGGATCTTACGGAGTTGAAACCGCCTCTGAAGTCTTCTTTGGCCGTACCGTTGATCAACTCAACATTTCCCAGGCTGCAGTTCTTGCATCTATTTTGCGCTCGCCCGGCTATTACGATCCCGCAATTTCTGCAAATAACATGACGCGTTTGCAAGCCAGATGGGCATATGTTATTCGTGGCATGGTTGCAGCAAAATGGCTGGACCCCGCTAAAGCCGCGACATTGAAATTCCCTACGATCAAACCTCGTGTCACCTCAGGTGCGCTCGCAGGTCCACGCGGATATGTCATCTCTTGGGTTGAGCACGAGCTCGGCAAACTTGGTTTCACTGAAGAGCAACTTCAAGTCGGTGGATATGTCATCAAAACCACGCTTGAGAAGAAGGCGCAAGAAGCTGCTGTCGATGCAGTCGATCGTCGTACTCCAGCAAAAGCTCCGGCTAATCTGCACATCGGGTTGGTTTCTATAAGACCAGGTACCGGTGAGATCGTGGCGTTGTATGGTGGCCGAGATTTTCTGGCTAATCAATACAACAGTGCAACTCAGGCAACCACTCAAGCTGGTTCAACTTTTAAACCATTCGCGTTAGTTGCAGCGCTGGAGCAAGGAATACCGCTTTCTTCAACATGGGATGGTCAATCCCCACAAGTCTTTGATGACAACGGCAAGCCTTACCCGGTATTTAATTACGGTAACGAGCAATACGGAATTATCGATTTGATGAAAGCTACTGCCGAATCGGTTAACACAATTTTTGTGCCACTTGGAATAAAGGTTGGTCCCGACAAGGTGGTTGATGTGGCTCGCCGCGCCGGAATTCCTACATCGGTGGGAATGATCGGCACTCCTTCTGTCACTTTAGGTGTGGCTAGCCCGCACGTAGTCGACGTAGCAGCCGCATACGCAACTTTTGCCGCGCAAGGCGTCTATGCCAAACCATTCATTGTCAAAGAAGTGTTGGGGGCTAACTCGGGCGTGCTCTATCAATCCAGAGTTGTTGCCCAACAGGTTTTCGCCACCGATGTCATGGCCGATCTCACCACCGCACTTCAAGAAGTGACCTCTGTTGGTACTGCATCTGCCGCCGTTGCAGATTTAGGTAGACCCAGTGCGGGAAAGACCGGAACCACTACTGATAATGCTTCAGCTTGGTTCACTGGTTACACCCCACAGTTAGCTACTTCTGTTGCGCTCTTCCGTGACAATGCTTCACAGTCCCTCAACGGAATTGGTGGGCTTAATGCTGTTACCGGTGGTTCCTTCCCAGCACGAATCTGGGATCTCTACATGAAGAATGCCCTCAAGAAGGTTCCCATCGTAGATTTCCCTGCACCTTCAAATATTGGTGGAGTTGATCCCGTTCCTTACGAAAGCGTTGTTCCTACTTTGGATCCAGCTCTTGCAGTGACGCCGACCCCAACTCCATCCAAGAAGACTGTAAAGAAAAAGCCGTAACCAATGGTTAAGTACGCCACAAAATCAATGATTGTTTTGGCGCTGCTGGGCGCGCTACTTTCTTTTGCAAAGTTTGATCATTGCCGAAACAGCGGTTGGGGTACGCCAGATGTTTATGTTCATGCTTGTTATTCTGATTTATCAGCTCTATATGGTGATCGCGGTTTAAATACCCATCAATGGCCATACTCCAGCGACACTAAATCAGTCGAATACCCACCAGGAACTGCCATGGTGATGTGGGCGACCAGTTGGTTGGTGCCGCACGCTTCCACTAATTACAAATTTTATTTCGATGTCAACGCTCTGCTTATCGCTTTGCTCTTTATTGGCACCGCCTTAATTATTTCGCGGATGAATCCCAAGTATTGGTATCTCTTGCCTCTTAGCCCTGCAGTCATTGCCTCGCTTTATATCAATTGGGATATTTGGGCGGTCATTTCGGCGGTGGCCGCCATTTATTATTTCGATAGACGAAAATTTGATCGCAGTGCGCTCTGGCTTGGGCTTTCGATCGCGACCAAATTCTTTCCCATCGTGTTGCTGATCCCGATTGCTTTGATCCTTTATCGTAAATCCAAAATCAAGGAATTAGTGCGTTATTCAATAATCGCGCTGGGATCTTGGTTACTTCTCAATCTGCCATTCATTCTCACTACCCCAACTGGTTGGTGGCGATTCTTTAAGTTAAATGGTGAACGTGGTGCCGATTTTGGATCGCTCTGGTACGGCTTGCAACTTTTTGGAATCAACATTAAACATATTAATAATTTTGCTGTTTTACTTTTTCTCATCGGTGCCGGAGCTTTTGCTTATTACTTCTTCCTGATTAAACGCATCCCACGATTGGCAACAATTGCGTTTTTAATAGTCGCGGTATTTACCTCCACCAGCAAGGTGTATTCGCCGCAGTACATCGTCTGGCTGACTCCGTTGGCGATCTTGGCAATGGGTAAGCGCAACCTCCGGCGTGACTTCTGGATCTGGCAGGCAGGAGAGGCGATTTATCACTTGGCGATCTGGGAGTACTTGGCCAGCTACACCGGCTCTCACTTTGGCTTGCCTGCCAAGGGCTATGCCCTCTCTATCTTCATTCGTCTAGCCACGACCGCCTGGTTCGCCTCACGCTTAATAACCACTTCATCCACACGGGAAATCCAGCCACAGGAGCTCGAATTTCTCTCCATCGCCACTGACGGTTACGCTTAGCCTTCCTCTCCAAGGGATGTCACACCGTGGCTTCGCCGGAGAGTCGCATAACCCTCCTGCCGCGGAAATACCGTGGCCGCTTTAGTCCAGAGGAGGTGGGGTTAACGCATGCGTCATTATGAACTCATGGTCAT
>CANBRH010000027.1 GCA_947371865.1 Actinomycetota bacterium | reverse complement strand
AAACGCTGCTCGTCAGGCCGAAATTACGCAAGAGATCAGTGAAATCGTCGGCGGCGCAGATGCGCTTGCCTCAGCTAGCGCAGGGAGCGAATGATGTCAGGTACACAAACAGCTGCAGGAGCTGCAGGAGTGGGTCGCGTTGCACGCGTTATCGGTCCGGTTGTGGATATTGAATTCCCTGCCGATGCGATGCCCGCAATCTTCAACGCACTCCATGTCGATGTCGCCCTCGCTGGCGAAGTTCGCATGTTGACCTTGGAAGTTGCCCAGCACATTGGTGACAACCTGGTCCGTGCGATTTCGATGCAACCAACTGATGGCATGGTCCGTGGATCTGCCGTTACCGATACCGGTGCTGCAATTAGCGTGCCCGTCGGTGACGTCACCAAGGGCCACGTATTTAATACTTTGGGCGAATCCCTCGACGTTCCTACATCCTCCTTGGATATCAAAGAGCGTTGGCCAATTCACCGTACCGCTCCTGCCTTCGATCAACTCGAGTCAAAGACCGAGATGTTTGAAACCGGCATCAAGGTAATCGACCTTCTCACTCCGTATGTTCGCGGTGGAAAGATCGGTCTCTTCGGTGGCGCTGGTGTTGGTAAGACCGTTTTGATCCAAGAGATGATCTATCGCGTCGCTGAAAACTTCGGTGGTGTATCTGTATTCGCTGGTGTCGGCGAGCGTACCCGTGAAGGTAACGACTTGTTCTTGGAAATGACCGAGACTGGTGTTATTAACAAAACCGCATTGGTCTTCGGCCAGATGGATGAGCCACCAGGGACCCGTCTTCGTGTTGCATTGTCAGCACTGACGATGGCTGAGTACTTCCGCGATGTACAGAAGCAGGACGTTCTGCTCTTCATCGACAATATCTTCCGCTTTACCCAAGCAGGTTCTGAAGTATCAACACTTCTCGGCCGTATGCCTTCTGCTGTTGGATACCAGCCAACACTGGCAGATGAAATGGGTCAGCTTCAGGAGCGCATTACTTCTACCCGTGGTCACTCGATTACATCGATGCAGGCAATTTACGTTCCTGCCGATGACATCACCGACCCAGCCCCACACACCACCTTTGCTCACTTGGATGCGACCACCGTTCTATCGCGTCCAATCTCCGAGCTTGGTATCTACCCTGCTGTGGATCCATTGGACTCCACCTCACGTATTTTGGATCCACGTTACATCGGCGAGCACCACTTCCGAGTTGCTAACCGCATCAAGCAGATCCTCCAGCGTTACAAGGATCTTCAAGACATCATCGCCATTTTGGGTATTGATGAACTCTCTGAAGATGACCGTATCTTGGTTGGCCGTGCACGTCGTATTCAGCGCTTCTTGTCGCAGAACACCTTCGTTGCCAAGGTCTTTACCGGCATCGACGGTTCCTTTGTTCCGCTATCTGAAACCATTGAAGCATTCGAAGCATTGGCTGATGGAAAGTATGACCACGTTCCAGAGCAGGCATTCTTTATGTGTGGTGGCCTTGAAGATGTAGAGCGCAAAGCTGCAGAATTGGCAAAGGCCTAATCTTTCATGGCAACCAATTTAACGGTTGAAATAGTTTCACCGGAGAAGCGAGTTTGGTCGGGCGAGGCCTCTATGGTCTCTGCCCGAACACTCGAGGGTGATTTGGGAATTCTTCCCGATCACGCTCCACTACTTGGTGTACTAGTGGATGGATTGGTTTCGATTCAATCTGTCGACGGCGAGAAAGTGGATTTCCAAATTAACGGCGGATTTATTTCAGTTGCGCAAAACCGCGTTTCTATCTTGGGCGAGAGTGCTAACTAAGCTCTCGCAGCCAAGCTCTCGCAGCAAAAGAGTTTTTTAGACTCTTTTAACAACTGCACCAAGGCCTACCAACGCCTCAGCAAAACCTGGATAGCCCCGATCAATGTGATATCCATCTTCGACGATGGTGCTGCCTTCGCTTACTAATCCCGCCAACACCAGCCCTGCTCCTGCCCTGATATCGGTGGCGACAACGGGGGCACCTGATAAGTGTGGAATGCCGGTAATAGAAGCATGGTGTCCATCTACTTGAATTTGAGCACCAAGCCGGGTCAATTCATTCACAAACATGAACCGCCCCTCAAAGACATTTTCCGTGACAATCGAATTTCCTTCTGCAACTGCATTCATCAAAATTATCAACGGCTGTAAGTCGGTAGGAAAGCCTGGGTAGGGAAGGGTGGCAACGTCGACTGCACTTGGGCGTCGATCCATACGCACACGTACTCCGTCAGAAGTAGTTGTGACCACAGCTCCGGCAGCAACCAATTTATCTAACGGAATTTCCATGTGTTCGGCGCGTGCGCCGTGAATGGTGATATCGCCTTGGGTGATAGCGGCGGCAAATGCCCACGTGCCGGCGACGATGCGATCGCACAAAGTGGAATGAGTGGCGGGGTGAAGCTTTGCGACTCCGGTAATCGTGATTGTAGGCGAACCTAAACCTTCGATATCTGCGCCCATGGCAAGAAGTAACTGGCCCAAGTCCACGACATCTGGTTCGCGAGCGGCGTTATCAATTGTCGTGACGCCTTTGGCTAAGACCGCCGCGGTCATTAAGTTTTCGGTGGCCCCGACACTGGGGAAATCAAGGGTGATGCTGGCGCCTGTGAGGCCATCCGGGGCGGTTGCAATGACATATCCATGTTCAGAGTGAGCCTCTGCGCCTAACTCTTTCAAACCCTTGATGTGGTAATCCAGACCACGTGAACCAATGGCATCGCCTCCGGGTAGTGCTACTTCGGCATGGCCCAGCCGAGTAACCAGCGGGCCGAGGACATTGATCGAAGCACGCATCTTGCGCACCAAGTCGTAGTCGGCGCGGACACCAGGAACCTGGGGAACATCGATGGTCAACGTGAAAGAAGTGGGCTCATAGACCACAGTGCAGCCGAGTCTTTCCAGAAGTTCAGACATGATTGCGACATCGGCAATATCTGGAACATTTAAAATCGTACTTTTGCCTTCGGCTAATAAAGTTGCGGCCATCAATTTAAGCGCTGAATTTTTTGCACCAGAGACTTGGACTTCTCCTACCAATCGAGCTCCACCCTCCACATGGAAGGAATCACCGGGCATCGCGCTGGAGGACATTCTCGTGGCTCATCTCTGTGTGGAATGGTCATTAAAAATGGAGTGGTCTCATCGTACTTGCTGGAATAGGCTCCGACCCATGGTAAATCTGACGCGCATTTATACAAAAACTGGTGATGATGGCACAACCTCTTTGGGGGATATGAGCCGAACTTCCAAGAATGATCCTCGGCTGGAGGCCTACGCAACCGTTGATGAAGCTAATTCATCCATCGGCGTTGTCCTCTCCCTTGGCCAATTGGGGGACCCAGAGATTCATAAACTCCTGGTTCGCATTCAAAATGACCTCTTTGACGTGGGCGCAGATCTCTCCACCCCCGTAGTTGATGATCCCAAGATTGAACCACTTCGTGTTCTCGAATCTCAGATCAACTACCTCGAGGGCCAGATCGATTATTACAACGAACGCCTAGAGCCGCTTCGCTCCTTCGTCCTTCCGTCCGGAACAGCAACAGCCGCACTTTTACATGTTTCTCGCACCATTGTTCGCCGTGCCGAGCGTCGGACCTGGAGCGCCATTCACTCCTTTGGCGGAGGCGTAAATTCCTTAACGGCTATGTATCTCAATCGATTGTCAGACCTGCTCTTTGTATTGGCACGAGTTGCAAATTTGGAAGCCGGCGACGAGTTGTGGGTTCCTGGGGCAAATCGATAGCTGATCGATTGGCGATGGGGATTGTTTAGCGATTGGCGTTAGGAATATAAGTATTGTTCGGAACTTTTTCCGGCGCCGGAGATGACCAGCACTTTGCTGAAATATTCCCAACAGAAACAGAATTGGCTAAGGGTTCACTGCTGACTAAAAGTATTGTAGAGATGACTTTTGCTTTCGTTCCTGCAGAAGTGGTGCGCAATGTTCCGTACTCAATTTTCTTCGTAGCATCAGCAGCGCTCGGACCGTAAATCGAGGAGTCGATCTCCCACCAGAGGCAGCCAGTATTTGCCGCTACTAAGACAGCTCCGCACGCACTCTTTTCACACTGTCGTACTGCAAGCGCCAACTTCTTCTGAGCAGAAATAATGCTGACGAGTTCACTTCCTGAGGGGACTTTTGCATAGATGCCGTCGCTGACGCTAAAGCCCGTTGGTGGCCATTTAGGGGAAGGCGAGGCCAGGGGAACAACTTTGCGCTTCACCGTCGCCCGTCTGACGACTTTTCTCTTAACAACTGCCTTCTTCGTTGCAACTGCCTTCTTCGTTGCAACACTTGTCTTAGGTGTGGCCTTAGCACTGGCTTTGACCGATGCCTGAGGGGTTGCTTTGACGGTCGGTTTAGCAGATGGCTTCGCGGTTGTGGTCGCCGCGTTTGCTGCAGAAAAGCTGGCTCCCAACAAACTGCCAACCACTACTAAGGTGAAGGCAAAGCGAGTTGCGATATTCCTCAACGATCCGACCATTTAAATGTTCGAGCCGAAATAATGGTTCCCACAACAATCCACGCCACTAGGACCAGCACAGTGGTATTTGTTTGCCAGGAGTGGCCAGTCTCTTTTGCCGCGAAATTGTCGGGAAGAAAGACTGAGCGCATTCCCAAAGTAAGCCAGCGGAGAGGGAAGAAGGAAGCGAAGTCCTGCATCCATTTAGGAAGGCTAGAAAATAGGAAGAAAACGCCGCTAAAGAACTGTAAAACAATGACTATAGGAGAGACGACGGCCGATGCGCCACGCCCACTCTTGGGAACACTAGAAAATGCGATCCCCAGAATTGTCGAACAAATGCTGCCGAGAACCACCAGCCAGAGAAAGCGCAACCATAATGCAGCTGACACCGGCAAATTTAATCCGAAGAGCAAGGTGCCGAATGCTAAGAGCAAGGCGACTTGAACCAGCATGGAAGCTGTGACAACAATGACTTTGCCGATGAAGTAGGAGATTGGCGACATTGGGGTTCCGCGTAAGCGTTTGAGAGTTCCGAAATCTCTTTCCATCGGAATGGTAATTGCCAGCTGTTGGAAACCGGTATTGACCAAACCTGAAGCAATCATGCCGGCGACAAAATACTGGCTAAAGGTGACGCCGGGAGCGATCTTGTCTTTGAAAACTGATCCGAAAATAAAGAGGAGCATGACCGGAAAGAGCAGAGTGAAAACTACGGATTCGCGTTGGCGAGCAAATTGTTTGATCTCTATGCCGCCACGGAGCCAGCCGATGCGCAGGATGCCTTTCATACTAATTAGCTTCCACGTTGATCATCGAAAGATAGATTTCTTCCAAAGTCGGTCTCGTCACCGTTAATTCTGGGATTTCGCCGTTGAATTTGGCGGCCAACTTTTTAACTTCTTCGGTTGGCTCATCAGTAAATATCTCTTCACGAGAGCCGTCACCAATCCAGGTGATTCGAGCTTTGGCATTATTTCGTCCGCCTAAATTTCCTGGGGTAGAGATTTCCAGAATCCTGCCATTGTTAATGACGGCTACACGATTTGCTAGAGCTTCGGCCTCGTCTAGATAGTGGGTAGTCAATAAAATGGTGGTGCCTTCATTTTGAAGCTGAAGAATAAGTTCCCAGAATGCTCGACGTGCTTCCGGGTCGAATCCAGTTGTTGGTTCGTCCAAGAAAAGAATCTCAGGTGACCCAATAATTCCCAGGGCAACATCTAGCCGCCGGCGCTGGCCACCTGAAAGTGTTCGGATCTTTGCATTGCGCTTTTCGGCCAGTCCCACAGCGTCAATTACCTGATCGGCATCTTTGGGGTTGGAATAGTAATAAGAAAAGTGGTGAACAGTTTCGGCAACCGTGAGATCTGCGGCGTCTTCGGTGGATTGCAGAACAATACCGATGCGATTGCGCCAGGTTAGGTCTTGGTTCTGTAGGTTGCCTGGGTCAACTCCCAGCACCAGGACTTCGCCCGAATCGCGATCTCGGTACCCTTCCAAGATTTCTACAGTGGTGGTTTTACCTGCCCCATTTGGTCCCAAGATGGCGAAGATCTCGCCTAATTCCACACGCAGGTCGATTCCATCGACTGCAATCTTGTCGCCATTTTTCTTGCCGAGGTAGACCTTACGCAGACCCTTAACTTCAATCGCCGCTGACATGGCGTCATCATGCCCTAGCAGTTGGAATTTTCACCAGCGCAATCGGCAAAAGCGGGGCAAATAGGAAAGAATAAGAGGGTGAGCCCTCGTAGAAACCACCCCAAGCGGCGTGGACCCAAGCCCGAGGAGCGTGAACTCTCGACTTCGAACGAGACGATTGAAGAGCATTCTGAAGGCATATATCGGGTTCGAAAAATTACCGGCTCTAGCTCGACCAAGCCCTATCGCTGCCCGGGCTGCGACCAATTAATCCCTATGGGAACGCCTCATATCGTGGCCTGGCTAGAAGAAGATGTGGAGAGTCGTCGCCACTGGCATTCGGCTTGCTGGAGCAAGCGCAATGATCGCCGCCCCCGAACCGAACGGACTCGAAATGCGCCGAGGTTTTAGCCCACGACCTTGGAGTGCAAGAACTTGATCAGAGTTTTAATAAAGTTATCTGCAAACTTTGTGCGGGCAAAAGTCGTAAATTCGATCGGGAACTTAAACCGTGGCGAAATTACGGTTCTTGGGTACGTAAATTCCATCAAACCTTCGGGGCCATGAATCCGACCGTATCCACTGTCCTTCACCCCGCCAAACGGAACTGAGGCGATTGCTGCGAAAGCGATAACGGAATTGATCGAAACCATGCCGCATTGCAATTGCGAAGCGATGTGATGGCCCGTTCGCTTGGACCAGACTGAAGCGGCCAATCCGTAACGCGTAGCATTGGCTAGGGAGATAGCTTCTTCGATGGTGGCGGTGCGATTAATGGTAAGAGTCGGGCCGAAAGTTTCATCCGTGATTGCCAACGAATCTTCGGGCACATCGAGCATGATGACGGGCTCAACATAACGTTCTCCGACTGAATGCGTGCTTCCTAGCGCAAACTTTGCACCTTTGGATGCTGCATCATCGATGTGGCTTTGAATGACACCTAATTGAGAGGGCATCGTCGCTGGTCCGTAGCTCTTTCCTGGTTCAAGTTTCTTAGCCAACCTAGTGATTTTTTCAATGAAAGCATCTGCAACTTCTTCAACGACATAAACTCGTTCAGCCCCGATACATGTCTGCCCGGCATTAGACATCGCCGACCACAAGACATATTCAGCGGCCTTATCGATATCTGCGTCGCCAGCGATGATGACAGGATCTTTGCCACCGCACTCAAGCACTACAGGAATCATTCGGGCAGCGCAGGTAGCAGCAACTAATTTTGCCGTTCGAGTAGAACCAGTAAAGGAAATCTTGTCCACATTGCTCGTGGTAAGAAATTGGCCAGTCTCTCCCAAACCCTGGACAACAGAAAAAATATGGGGGAATGGCGCAATGGATGCGAAACTATGTTCCAGCCATTCGCCCACTGCAGGTGTGAATTGACTTGGTTTAAATACAACGGTATTTCCAGCTGCAAGCGCGTAAGAAATGGAACCCATGGGAGTGAAGATCGGATAGTTCCACGGACCGATAACGCCGACGACACCCATGGGGGAACGTCCAACTACAGATTTCATATTGAACATCAAAATTCCAGAAGGGCGAACATGCGATTTCAATACTCGTCCAGCGTTCTTTGCCGCCCATGCGAGGTGACCAATTGCGAGCGAGGCTTCCAACGTTGCATCCCCAACTGGCTTTCCGGTTTCTGAAGATATCAGCGCACCAATCTCATTGAGATTTTCAGTGAGAACCGAACACCAATTCAGCAGAACCTTCCTTCGACCTTCATATCCAAGAGCCTGCCAAGCTGTAGTGGCCGTTCGAGCGTCCGCAACAACGCGGTCGACAGTGCTTTGGTCAGATGTGTGAAAATCTTTGAGGACCTCGCCTGTTTTGGGATTATGGCTGGCAAAGGTCACAAGTGAGTCAGTCACGTTCATGGCTTAAGACTAAACTCAACCCCGTGATTGCACCGATTAGATCCAGCACGGTGTTGCCCGCCACCCGACGCCCAATATTGATTCCCACCAGCGATGGTCTCAATTTGGTAGGCGAGGTTGCCTCCCCGCTTGGACCACGGAGAACAAGCATTCTCTGTCTTCACCCCTTGCCCACACACGGCGGAATGATGGATAGCCATATCTATCGGAAAGCCGCCAACCGGCTTCCTTCCCTGGCCGGAATTGAAGTCATCCGCTTCAACACCCGGGGGACCACAAGCGAGGCGGGAACTAGCGAGGGCGAATTCGATAACGGAGATAGCGAACAGTTCGACGTTGAGGGTGCAATTGAATACGCCTTTTCGCAATTGGCGGTTGAATCGCTCTGGGTTGTGGGGTGGAGCTTTGGCACAGACCTTGCCCTGCGCCATGCCCGAGACCCACGAATTGCAGGATTGATCTTGCTCAGCCCACCGCTTCGAACTTCGAAGATTGCCGATCTGGAATTCTGGCGAGAAGATGGCCGACCGGTGATAGCGCTAGTTCCGGAACACGATGATTACCTAAAGCCGCAGGAAGCCCGCGAACGGTTTAGCGTCATTCCACATATCGAAATAATCGCCGTGGATGAAGCCAAGCATCTTTGGGTAGGAGAGCCTTCGGTGTACCGAGTGCTTTCGGAGATCACCAGAGTTGTTGCGCCTGCGGCTTTGCCATTGGCGCAAAATTGGGATGACGAAACCGGATTACCGATTTACCAGGCGTGATCTTCAGGTGAAGTTTTATAACCAGGCAAGATTTCTGACAGACGTGCCAATTGCTCCGTGGTTAGTTCCACATCAAGGGCTCGCAACGAAGCGTCGAATTGCTCGTGAGTTCGTGGCCCGATGATCGGTGCCGTTACTACGGGTTGGGCCAAGAGCCACGCCAGCGCGACATCGCCTGCCTCGTAGCCGATTTCATCACAATAGTTTTCGTAAGCCTCAATCTTTGGACGAATCGCGTCAAGTGCTTCTTTAGCTCGTCCTTGTAGCCGGCGCTTACCAGCGTTCTCCTTTTTAATGACGCCACCGAGCAATCCACCATGAAGAGGAGACCAAGGTAAAAGACCTAAACCATAATTAGCGGCTGCTGGAATGACTTCACGTTCGACATCTCTTTGAACCAAGTTGTAGATCGATTGTTCGGAAACGAGTCCAACAAAATTTCGAGAGTGCGCTTGCTCCTGAGCTTGGGCGATATGCCACCCGCCGAAGTTGCTGCTGCCTACGTAGAGAATCTTTCCTTGTGCGACCAATACTTCCATCGCTTGCCAGACCTCATCCCAAGGAGTCGCACGATCAATGTGGTGCATTTGGTATAAGTCGATGTAGTCGGTTTGCATTCGTTTTAGGCTGGCATCAACAGCTTTGCGGATGGCCAGGGCTGAGACACCTCGATTATTGGGCCAAGGATCCATTTCGCCGTACAGCTTGGTTGCGAGAACCACTTTCTCTCGTCTTCCGCCACCTTGCGCAAACCAGCGCCCAATGATGCTTTCAGTGGCACCCCAATTATCGGCACCGCCGTATCGGTTTGCGGTGTCAAAGAAGTTGAGACCATGCTCTAAGGCAGAGTCCATGATTGCATGCGAGGTAACTTCATCGGTTTCTGGACCGAAGTTCATGGTACCTAGGCAAAGCCTGCTGACACTTAGGCCAGATCGTCCGAGATTCTTGTATTTCATGGCATCCTCAATTCTGCGTAGGAACTAAAAAGAAAAATTAAATGGAAGGTTATCCGAGATCTGCTTTGGGATAGACAACTTCATCGAGAATAAGCAGAATCGCGGCCGCAATAGGAACCGCCATTATTGCTCCGATTAAACCTAACAAACTCGTACCAAGCAAGGCAGCCAAGATGGTCACCAAGCCAGGTACTGCAAGCGTTTGTTTCATGATCCGCGGCATGATGAGGTAATTTTCAATTTGGATATAAATAACATAACAAACGAAAGCGACTATTGCGGTAGTCGGGGATTTGGTAAATGCAATTAAGGTCATCACGGATACGCCCAATATGTGTCCGATCAAGGGAATCAAGCCACAGATAAATACCAGCATCGCCATGGCGGTCGCAAAGGGGATTCCGATTGTGTAACCCAAGATCAAAGCAAAGATTCCGGCAATAACAGAGACGATCGCTTGGCCACCTACAAAAACGCCAACTCGGAAGATGATTGCATCGGAGAGTCTGGCAACTCGAACTCTGCGACTGGCAGGAACTATGCGATAGACAACCTTTGTCACATTTGGAAGGGAAGCTAGGAAATATAAAGTTAAAACTAAGACCGTCAGTATTGCAATCGCACCAGATACCACGGCGCGTCCAACTCCAAGAACGCCGCCAAATGCAGTCACTACAAACTGGCCATTCTTTATGGTCTCTGAAACTTTCTTTTGCAACGAATCAATGACGCCATAATTTTCGTTGAGTCGATTTATTAAAGAATTATGTTTTAGGTTGGAGACTATTTCGGGGGCATTGGCTAATAAGGCGTTCACCTGGTGAACCACCGGTGGGATTACTACCCAAGCGAATAGACCGACGAACACCAAAACAATTCCAACAATCGCAGAGACTGCCCAGGCCCTGGTCAAACCCCATTTACGAAATAGTTCAACTGCTGGATTTAGCCCAGCTGCGAGAAAAAGAGATAACAAAATTAAGACAAAAACCTGGCTGGCCGAAGCGAGAGCTTTGAGCAGGGTGATGGATACCAAGGCTCCGGCGGCACCTAAAAACCCAAAATAGAAAGGGTGCGTTATATCGATCGGTTTTCCCGAGGCGCCAAGATCTTCAGGCGCAGGTGCAGGACGTTTGAGCTTCTTGGTGGGTTTTATCAGCGCCATATTTACATTTTATCGATGTTCGCGAGGCAAAGATGAGATATGTAACACGATCGAGCCATATTTCTCACCCACAGTTAACCTGAATCAAGGGGCGCTGGGGGAGAAGTAGGGGAGAATTAACCAGTGACGGGATTGAAAATTGTTGGTCTAGGCGATGAGATCGCGGCTTGCGCGCTGCTGCCCTGGACCCAACCGTTGGAGAGTTGGCCGGAAGAGCCGACCCTGACAGATATGCGCGGTATTTCACGCCACGTCGTCCGATTAGTCCACGCCAGCCCTGACCCAGAATCTGAAGTTTATGCGGTCAAAGAAACTGTCCCGGAATTTGCCAATCGTGAATACACGATCTTGCGCGAGCTCACTCAGCGGGCCGCGCCTTCGGTCGAGCCGATTGCCGTCGTTGACGGCCGGACTGATGCAAACGGTGACCCCCTGCCCTCGGCCCTGGTGACCAGATATCTGCCGTTTTCCCTGCCGTATCGCGTCCTCCTCAGTGATTCTGTAACACCGCATGAGATCGGTACGATGACTAATGCCTTAGCCCTGTTGTTGGTTCGCCTTCACTTGCTTGGGTTCTGGTGGGGCGACTGCTCGCTTTCAAATACTCTTTTTAGGCGCGATGCCAACGAATATTCTGCTTACTTGGTCGATGCCGAAACTGGCGAATTCCACCACAGCCTCACCGATGGTCAGCGTGAGCACGACCTCGATATCGCTCACTTCAATGTTGCCGCTGAACTCGAAGACCTCGCCTGCGCTGGCTTGCTCCACCCAGGAATGGATCCCATCCGGGCCAGCGATACCGTTATCAAACGCTATCGCCGACTGTGGCAAATGTTGAAAGAACCACAACTTCTCGACCCTACCGATCGCCATGCCGTTGAACGCGCCATGCGCTCGCTTCAAGATTTGGGTTTTGCAGTTGAAGAAGTAGAAGTCCTCATTGATGGCGATCAAGGGGCTTTGAAATTTCAACCCAAACTTGTGGCCGCGGGTTATCACCAGAACCGCCTACTCGATGTATTGGGAATTCATGCCGAAGAGTTACAGGCCAAGCGTTTGTTGGCCTCTTTTGATCGCTTCCGATCTCGTGAGAAAAAACCATTGCCCACCGTCGAGGAGAGCGCTCGCCGTTGGCTGGTGGAAGTATTTGACCACGTTCTGGGCCAAATCCCCGAGGCGCTTCGAGGCCGAGTCGAACCAGCGCAGATGTTCCATGAGATTCTTGAACATCGTTGGTATTTGGGCGAGAAGGCTGGGCGCGATTTAGGTATCGATTATGCAACTCAAGAGTACGTTCACACTATTTTGCCGTACCGAACAGATACAGGCGTTGTCGATAACGAAGGCTTTGAAGAGAACGTGCTTAATTCCCAACTCGTTTAGGTCTCATCGCAAAACTTTGGCAAGATAGCCTCATGAGTTCACCACAATTGCCGAAGAATTTCGATCGGGCGATTGATCTCAGCTCATTGGCGGCTCCGAAGGTTGCTGCCGGCGGAGATTTCGGATTACCGGTCACTGCTGAAAATATGGTGGCTCAATTTCTGGCACCTTCGCAAACTCAAGTCGTCATCTTGCTCTGTTGGTCAGCGCGAAGTACCCAATCCCAACAGATTGCTCAGATTCTCTCCAAGTTTCATGCGATCGATAGCGCCAATCCTGACCAGGCGGCGTGGATATTCGGTTCGGTCAATGTTGATGCCGAGCCCGCAATCGCAAAGGCACTTCAAGTGCAATCAGTCCCGCTTGCTCTGGCAATCATTCAAGAACAACCGATTCCACTCTTTGAATCGGTTCCAACGGAAGAGCAAGTTCGCCAGGTTATCGACAAGGTTTTATCCATTGCGGCTGAACGTGGCGTCGGAAAAGCACCGGTCGAAAGTGCCCCGCTAGAGACCAAACTCGAACCAGAAGAAGAAGCAGCTATTGCAGCTCTTGAAGTCGGCGATTTTGCCGCGGCAAAGCTCTCCTACGAGGCCTGGTTAAAGCGCGAACCCTTTGAACCTTTGGCGAAATTGGGCTTGGCTCAAACCGAACTCTTTATTCGTACCGCCGGCATTGATGTGGCCTCAGCAATCGCCGTTGCCAATGAAGATCGCCTTAATATTCCTAACAATATGCTTGCGGCAGATCTTGAACTTTTGGAGGGCAAGAATCAAATCGCCTTCGATCGGTTAATTACTTTGGTCAAGAACACATCAGATGATG
>CANBRH010000026.1 GCA_947371865.1 Actinomycetota bacterium | reverse complement strand
ACTCGTTGTTCAAGGCGATCAGGCTTGGGAAGATATCAATAACTACCTTGGTCATATCGCTCCAGAATTAACGGCGAAGATTGAACGCTGGACGGGCGCCCGTGACATGTTCACGGAAAATCGTATTGAAGAACAACTCGCTAAAGCTTTCGATCGCAAGGTCTATCTGCCTTCAGGTGGTTCGCTCGTCATCGATCGCACTGAAGCCATGATTGTTATTGACGTTAACACCGGAAAGTTCATCGGCAAGGGCGGAAACCTCGAAGAGACCGTCACCAAGAACAACTTGGAAGCTGCCGAAGAAATTGCCCGCCAACTTCGTTTGCGCGATATGGGCGGAATTATCGTTATCGACTTCATCGATATGGCTTTGGAATCCAACCGTGATCAGGTGCTTCGCCGATTGGTCGAATGCCTTGGTCGCGATCGCACCAAGCACCAAGTCGCCGAAGTTACCTCTCTTGGTTTGGTCCAAATGACGCGTAAGCGCGTGGGCCAGGGCCTGATCGAAGCCTTCTCGACTACCTGCGAAAGCTGCGGCGGCCGAGGTATTCATATTCATTCCGAGCCGGTCCGAAAGGTCGCGCTGGAGAAGGACATGGAGCAGCGTTATGTTCACCAGGCTGAAGAAGAGGAATCTGAAGCTCCGGAGGTAGAAATTGAGGCAGAAGCTACTCCTGTGGCTCAAACCGCTTCCGAGCCCAGTGCTGACGTGACCACTGATTCAGGAGCCCCAGAACCCCGTGGCAGCCAGCCGCGCAAGCGTCGTCGGGCGGTCAGTACCGGGATCATTACTCCCTCCTGAGCCCAGTTTGACCCGAGAGTAGGGATTTCCGTACCCTTGCCCTCTGCCCACATTTAGTTGGGGCTAGTTTTTGCTGGATTTTTAGATTTACCTAGTGCTTAAAAATGGAAAGGTGTCACCGTGTACGCGATTGTTAAAGCTGGCGGCCGTCAAGAGAAGGTTGCCGTTGGCGACACAGTTGTAGTCGATCGTATCGATGCTGCCATTGGCGCTTCGGTCTCTTTCCCTGCAGTTCTCCTTGTAGATGGTGCTGATGTCACTTCTGATGCAAAGGCTCTTGCCGGCGTCAAAGTAACTGGCGAAATTCTTGCCGAGCAAAAGGGTCCAAAGATCGACATCCTTCGCTACAAGAATAAGACGGGTTACCGCCGTCGTTCAGGTTTCCGTTCACAACTAACGCGGGTACTTATCACCGCGATCAACAAGTAGGGGGTGCAGACTCATGGCAAGTAAAAAGGGTGTCTCGTCTACGCGCAACGGTCGCGATTCAAACGCTAAATATCTTGGTATCAAGCGTTATGCAGGACAGGTAGTAAAGAGTGGAGAGATCTTGGTTCGCCAACGCGGAACTGTCTTCCACCCTGGCAACAATGTTGGCATCGGTAAAGATGACACTCTCTTCGCACTTTCGGCTGGTTCGGTTGAATTCGGTCGTGCACGTGGTCGCAAGGTAGTCAACATCGTTCCGGTTCCTGTTGCCTAAATAGCGGATATTTTCAGACGGGTCCGCGTTTGCGGGCCCGTTTTTTATTTTTATGGAATGGAGATGATGGCATGGCAACATTCGTTGATCGTGTAACGCTCCATGCTTCTGCAGGTTCCGGTGGAGATGGTTGTGTCTCTGTTCACCGTGAAAAGTTCAAGCCACTCGGCGGACCCGATGGCGGTAACGGCGGACGTGGAGGCGACATCATCTTGGTCGTAGACCAAGGCGTCACAACACTTCTCGATTTTCATCACTCTCCTCATCGACGTGCCACCAATGGAAAGTTGGGATACGGCGATTGGTGCAATGGCGCTGAAGGAAAAGACTTAATCCTTCCAGTACCAAATGGCACAGTTGTTAAAGATGCACAGGGCACGGTTCTAGCTGACTTAATTGGTTTCGGAACGCGTTTCGTCGCCGCCCAAGGCGGTAAGGGCGGGCTCGGCAACTCTGGTCTAGCTTCTTCTAAGCGCCGCGCTCCGGGTTTTGCACTTAAAGGCGAGCCGGGCGAAGAGCGCACTCTGACTCTTGAACTCAAAAGCGTTGCCGATATTGGATTGATTGGATATCCCAGCGCCGGTAAATCTTCTTTGATCGCTGCGATTTCGGCTGCCAAGCCCAAGATTGCCGATTATCCCTTCACTACTTTGGTTCCCAATCTGGGCGTCGTCCAAGCCGGTGCCATGCGCTTCACGGTCGCGGACGTTCCTGGACTTATTCCAGGTGCCAGCGAAGGCAAGGGACTGGGTTTGGAATTCTTGCGCCACGTCGAACGTTGTGCGGCGTTGGTTCATGTTCTGGACTGCGGAACGTTGGAAACCGATCGCGATCCAGTAAAAGATTTCGACATTATCGAAGCCGAACTTTCTCACTACGGCGGACTCTCCGAGCGCCCACGCATTATTGCTTTGAACAAAGTCGACCTTCCTGATGGAAAGGCCATGGCCGACATGGTTCAACCCATTTTTGAAGAGCGTGGCTACACCGTCTTCCAAGTTTCTGCAGCCAGCCACATTGGCCTGCAGGAATTGAATTACGCCATGGCGCGCATTATCGAAGAAGTTCGCAAGAACGAAGCCAAAGAAGAGAAGACCAGAATTGTTCTGCGCCCAGTAGCGGTCAATGAATCTGGCTTTACTGTTACTGCCAACGAAGATGGTTCCTTCTCAGTTCAAGGAATCAAGCCCGTTCGCTGGGTTCGTCAAACTGATTTCGGCAATGCCGAAGCAATTGGTTACTTGGCCGATCGTTTGGCGATGCTGGGCGTTGAAAGAGAACTCTTCAAGAAGGGTGCTAAAGCAAAGAGCGAAGTTCGCATTGGTGAAGGCGATGATGCCGTTATCTTCGATTGGGAACCAACCATCGAAGCTGGTGCCGAGCTGCTTGCGGGTATTCGTGGTTCAGATCGCCGTTTGGAATCTCCTTGGGCCGGTCAATACGTTGAAGACGAAGTTGATGTTCTCAACGATGATGAAATCGCCATGCAATGGGAGTACAACGTTGCCGATCCTAAAGATCCGAGGATTGAAGGCGAAAAATGAGCCGCGAACTTGTTGCCTCTGCTAAACGCATCGTCATCAAAGTAGGTTCATCCACCCTGACTGGCAAAGCCGGTTCGGCGCTAGATATCAATGCTGTGAACGCTCTTGTCGATTGTGTTTCTCATCTTAAGGCTGAAGGCAAAGAAGTTGTTGTTGTCTCCTCAGGTGCAATTGCCGCTGGATTGGCACCGCTCAAGCTGACTGCACGCCCTAAAGACTTGGCCACACAACAAGCTGCGGCATCAGTCGGCCAAGGACTTTTGATCGCCAGCTACAACGAATCCTTCTCACGCCATGAAGTGATTGCATCTCAGGTTTTACTTACCATTGAAGATGTAGTTCGCCGTTCGCATTATCAAAATGCCCAGCGCACGCTTTTCAGATTAATCCAATTGGGAGTCGTCCCGGTTATTAACGAGAACGACTCAGTCGGAACATCTGAGATTCGCTTTGGCGATAACGATCGTCTGGCAGCACTGGTCTCACACCTCATTGGCGCTGATCTCTTGGTGCTCTTAACTGATATTAATGGTCTTTATGATGCGCCACCCTCTCACGGTGGATCACAACGCATCTCTGAAATTAAATCGATGCGCGATGTCGGCGATCTAGAAATTGGTGGCGTTGGATCATCAGGTGTCGGCAGCGGCGGCATGATCACCAAGATTGAAGCTGCACGTATCGCCACCGGTGCTGGCATTCCTATGCTGCTTACAACCCTTGCCGATGTTGGCGACGCCTTACGTGGTGATGATCTCGGAACGTACTTTCACGCCAGCAGCGATCGCAAGCCTTCACGTTTACTGTGGCTAGCTCATGCGGCGACTCCGCATGGCCGCTTGATTTTGGATAAGGGTGCTGTCTTAGCCATCCGCGAACGAGGCGTCTCTTTGCTCCCTGCCGGTGTGACCGCAGTGGAAGGTACCTTCATTGCTGGCGATACCGTCGAACTTGCATCACAAACCGGAGATGTCATAGCTCGAGGGCTGGTCGCCTTTGATTCTGATGAAATTCCGCAGATGCTCGGTCGATCGACCAAAGAGTTAGCTGCAGCGCTTGGCCCGGAGTATGAACGAGAACTCGTTCATCGCGATGATTTGGTTCTGCTCTAACCTCGAGAAATTTTCAGCAAAACACTTGCAGTCTCAACTTCTGGATCTCCGTCAGTCGGGTTATCGCTGAGTTTTACGATCACCGTTCGGGTGGATGGATCAGTAAAGATGTATTGGCCGTGCAAACCTAGAGCCAGATTGATTCCTGGGAATGGATGCCAAACCTGGGCGCTATAACCCCACGAGTGATCCAACGTGACAGCAGGAGTGCTGATGCGATTGAGCCATGCAGTGCTAATGATTTGATGTGATCCGGTATATCCACCATTGATCATGGCCAAGCCAACCTTGGCGTAGTCACGTGCGGCGGCGTTAAAGCAGCAGAAAGTTTTCTCCTGGCCGCCAACATGATCAACATTCCAGGTAGCCGGATACTGGGCGCCAACGGGTTTCCAGACATTTTCGCTGAAGTAATCCGAGACTCGCATTCCAGTAACTTTATGAACGATCATTCCCAGAAGTTGGGTGTTGACGCTGCGGTACTCGGGTTTAGTGTCGGGCGCTTCAAACATTTTGCGGTTGTGCTTAACAAAAAAGTTTAAGTCGGTCGTGGCATACATCTGAGCAATGCCAACACCCCAGCCCGACGGTCCGGTGGGGTAGTTATCGGAGACGCCGACGCCACTTTCCATATCTAATAAAGATTGAATGGTTACATTGTCGAAAGAAGTCCCAGTCTTGTATTGGGGAAAATACTGAACGAAAGTGTCGCTCTCTTTGATTTTGCCAGTTTCGATGAGATGGCCGATCAGGATCGAAGTCATGGTCTTGGCTACTGAATAAGAAGGCAATTGCGTACTGGGGAGAATCCCCTTCTTGTAATACTCATACGTTATGACGCCATTGCGCACCACAATAAAAGCATTGGTATTTGTCTTATCGAGGAATTCTTGCCAGGCCAAAGTGCCGGTTGACCAAGGGACGGTCGCTGGCATCGTCTCGGCCGCAGTGGGCCAAGCAATAGGCGAAGCAGCTGGGGCGATGGTGTGGGCCGGCATCAAGGTCGGGGTCTTCGAAGCAGGGGCCAACGCCAATCGCACCGAAGCGATGGGGTTGGGATAGTGGATATACCGAGTGAAAGCCGTCAGCAAGAAACCGAGGGCAACAACAACGATCAATAGATTCCGGAGGGCGCGAAATAAACGTCTCATGAGCAGAGCCTAATCACGTCTAGGCTTGGCGCATGGATTCGGCTACATTAATTAGAGAGTTAGCGGAAAAAGCCCGACTGGCTGCGCGCACCTTGGTTGCTGCCTCGGCACAGGAGCGCGTTCGCGCATTGGAGGCAATTGCCAGCGAGATTGAAGAGTCTCAGGCAGAGATCCTGTCGGCCAACGCCGAAGATTTAGCCCGCGCTGACGCTGAAGGTATGGCCTCATCCATGCGCGATCGACTTCTGCTGAGTCCCGCCCGCATCGCTGGCATCGCAGATGGCGCTCGTCAGGTTTCACAATTGCCCGATCCGCTCGGAAAGACTCTCCGGGAAAGCACTTTGCCCAATGGCCTACATCTCCAACAACTTACCGTTCCATTTGGTGTCGTCGGCATGGTTTATGAAGCCAGGCCAAACGTCACCGTAGATGCTGCCGTTATTTTGCTGATGTCTGGCAACGCCGCACTCTTGCGCGGATCTTCTACCGCAGCCGCAAGTAATCAAGTTCTCGTGAAGGTGATGCGCCGGGCGCTGGCCACCACGGAGATCTCACCAGATGTCATTCAGCTTGTTCCGTCGGATGATCGCTCGACCGTTCACGCCCTGCTGCATGCACGCGGTCAAGTGGATCTCGTTATTCCGCGGGGGAGTGCGGCGCTGATTCGCACCGTTGTTGATGATTCAACAGTGCCTACTATCGAAACCGGCGCAGGTGTTTGCCATGTTTACGTCGATGCCGAGGCTGATCTGGCAAAAGCACTGCCCATTCTGATCAATTCCAAGACGCATCGCCCTAGTGTTTGCAATGCGGCCGAAACTCTCTTAGTTCATGAAGCCGTCGCTGATGAATTTCTCCCGATTGCACTTCGGGCACTCTCTGAAGCTGGTGTCGTTCTTCATTGCGATGAGCGCTCTCTTGCCGCGGCTCGATCAGAAAATCTCGAAGGTCAATTGGCGACCGAAGCGGATTGGTCTACCGAGTACAACGCCCTGGAGATGAATGTGGCCGTCGTGCCATCTCTTTTGGCAGCCGCAGACCACATTCTGAAGTATGGAACCAATCACACCGAAGCCATCGTGACCGAGTCACATGAAAATGCTGCCAAGTTTGTGGCACTTTCTGACTGTGCGGCGGTAATGATCAATGCTTCGACTCGTTTTACCGATGGAGAGCAGATGGGCTTTGGCGCCGAAATCGGGATCTCCAATCAAAAATTGCACGCCCGCGGTCCTATGGGGCTGGAAGCAATGACCACAACTACCTGGATCGTCTCAGGAAATGGCCAAATTCGCTCCTGATTTAAAGGGCGATAAGGTGAGCCTATGACCGCTATTTCACGCGATGAAGTCGCGCATTTGGCCAGGCTGGCCCGTATCGAAATGACCGATTCTGAACTAGACCACCTTGCCTCCGAGATGGATGTCATCTTGGGTGCCGTGGCCCGAGTGCAAGAAGTCGCAGGTCAAGATGTGCCACCAACCTCGCATCCGTTAGCGCTGGCCAATGTATTTCGTGACGATGTAGTCATTCCAAGCCTTACTCCGGAAGAGGCACTTTCAGGGGCACCTGCAAAAGCAGATCAACGCTTTAAGGTGCCGCAAATCTTGGGAGATGCCGAATGATTCGCAACTCCGCCGCCGCGATGGCTGATGCTCTCTCGAAAAAAGAGATCACTTCAGTTGAGCTCACCCAACTTCACCTTGATCGCATCGACGCTGTTGATTCTCAAGTACATGCTTTCTTGCATGTTGACCGCGAAGGTGCTTTATCTCAAGCAGCTGCCGTTGATGCCAAGCGCGCTGCTGGTGAAAAACTCAGCCCTCTTGCCGGAGTTCCGCTGGCTCTCAAAGACGTCATGACGCAAAAAGGCATTCCCACCACCGCAGGCTCGAAGATTTTGGAAGGCTGGCGTCCACCTTACGATTCCACCGTTGTAACCAATCTCAAGGCCAACGGAATTGTGATCTTGGGTAAAACCAATATGGATGAATTTGCAATGGGCTCTTCCACCGAAAATTCTGCTTACGGCACCACCCACAATCCTTGGGATCTCGATCGCATTCCTGGTGGTTCTGGTGGCGGTTCTGCTGCCTCTCTTGCCGCGTTCCAAGCGCCACTTGCCATTGGTACCGACACGGGCGGTTCGATCCGCCAACCTGCTGCGGTCACCGGAACCGTTGGTGTTAAACCGACTTATGGCGGAGTTTCTCGGTACGGCCTTATTGCCTTCTCCTCCAGCCTGGATCAAGCCGGTCCATGCGCTCGCACCGTTCTCGATGCCGCGTTGTTGCACGAAGCGATTGCCGGTTATGACAAAAAAGACTCCACCAGTATCAACGCACCAGTTCCTGCCGTTGTAGCCGCTGCTAAGAAACTCGATGTCAAAGGATTGAAGATCGGCGTTGTTAAAGAACTTTCTGGAGATGGTTATCAAGCCGGAGTTAAATCTCGATTTGATGAAGCACTTCAGGAATTAGTTTCCGCTGGTGCAGAAATTGTTGAGGTCTCTTGCCCCAATTTTGAATATGCCCTGGCTGCTTACTACTTAATTGCACCAAGCGAGGCTTCCTCTAATTTGGCCCGCTTCGATTCGATGCGCTATGGCATTCGCGTAGGCGATGATGGAAGTGCAGGCGCTGAAGAAGTCATGCGTATGACACGCGAAGTTGGCTTCGGTAAAGAAGTGAAGCGTCGAATTATTTTGGGTACTTATGCGCTCTCATCAGGTTATTACGATGCGTATTACGGTAGCGCCCAAAAAGTGCGCACGCTTATCGTTCAAGATTTTGCCAAGGCTTTTGCGCACGCCGATGTTTTGGTTTCTCCGACATGTCCAACAACTGCCTTCAAAATTGGCGAGAAGAGTAATGATCCGTTAGCCATGTACCTCAACGACATCGCAACCATCCCCGTCAATATGGCCGGCATTGGTGGCATGAGCCTGCCCGTTGGTTTGTCGCCAGATGATGGCTTACCAGTTGGATTCCAGATTATGTCTGCTGCCATGAAAGATGACTTGATGTATCAGGTTGGCGGCACGTTGGAAGCAGCGCTGCTTTCTAAGTGGGGCGCACCAATTCTTACCAACGCTCCAGAATTGGCGGCCAAATAATGGCTCTGACATATAACGATGCAATTGAAAAGTACGAACCAACTCTTGGTTTAGAAGTTCACGTCGAACTCAACACTCATTCCAAAATGTTCTGTGGCTGTGCCACTGTTTTTGGTGCCGAGCCCAATACTCAAACCTGTCCAGTCTGTTTAGGTCTGCCGGGCTCTTTGCCTGCGGTGAATGGCAAGGCAATTGAAAGCACCATCTTGATCGGGTTAGCGCTTAATTGTTCCATCGCACCTTTTAGCCGATTCGCACGTAAAAACTATTTTTATCCTGATATGCCCAAGAACTTCCAGACTTCACAATTCGATGAACCGATCTGCGTCAATGGTTATCTCGATGTCGAAATCGATACGGATGAAGGCTTAAAAGCTTTCCGGGTAGAAATCGAACGTGTTCACATGGAAGAAGACACTGGCAAGTCGCTTCACGTTGGCGGCGCTACCGGTCGAATTCATGGTGCCGAATATTCATTGCTCGACTACAACCGCGCCGGAATTCCTTTGGTGGAAATCGTTACCAAGATCATTCCCGGCACAGGCAAATATGCTCCGGCAGTTGCTCGTGCTTATGTCACTGAACTTCGCGACATTTTGCGCTCCTTGGGTGTGTCCGATGTAAAGATGGAACAAGGATCTTTGCGTTGCGATGCCAACGTCTCTCTTGCTGAGATAGGTTCTGGAAAGTTAGGAACTCGCAGCGAAACCAAGAACGTCAACTCACTTCGTTCAGTCGAGCGTGCAGTGTCGGGCGAGATGGTGCGTCAAGCCAATCGCCTCGAAAAAGGTGAGCGAATCGTTCAGGAGACTCGCCACTTCCTCGAGGAGAGCGGTGTAACCAGGCCTGGCCGTTCCAAGGAACAAGCCGAGGATTATCGTTATTTCCCAGAGCCAGATTTGGTTCCGGTAACTCCCGATGCTGAATGGATTGAAGCACTTCGCGCAACGCTGCCTGAGAAACCATCGCTTCGACGCAAACGCTTGCAAGCCGAGTGGAACGTTCCAGATAAAGAGATGACTTCCATGGTCAACGCTGAACTTTTAGATACGGTGGAAGAAACTGTTCTCTTGGGATCTGACCCTACGAAAGCACGCAGCTGGTGGCTCGGTGAGATCTCCCGCCTAGCCAATGAAAAGGAAGTCGCCGCAACTTCTCTCATCACCCCAGCGCAAGTTGCAGAAGTAATTTCACTTATCGCTTCTGGCGATCTCACGGACAAATTGGCTCGCCAAGTTGTTGAGGGAGTTATTTCTGGCGAAGGAACGCCAGCCCAAGTCATTGAAAAGCGCGGACTGAAAGTCGTCTCCGATGATTCTGCATTGATGGTGGCAATCGAAGCGGCAATTGCTGCGCAACCGGATACAGCTGAACGAATTCGCGGTGGAAATATTCCGGCGGCTGGCGCTCTCATCGGTGCAGTCATGAAAGCAACCGGTGGTCAAGCAGATGCCGCCAAAGTACGCGAACTTTTATTGAAACATTTAGGCCAGAGTTAAACATCAGTTATACCTAGGGGAGCGCACATGAGTAATTCCATGAAACCACGTTCAGGGCTGGTCACTGACGGAATGGAACGCGCCCCCGCACGCGGAATGTTGCGTGCTGTCGGTATGCAAGATGATGATTTTGCCAAACCTCAGATTGGTATTGCCTCATCCTGGAATGAAATTACCCCTTGCAATCTTTCACTTGATCGTTTAGCCAAAGCTTCTCGTCAAGGCGTCATTGACGCTGGTGGCTTTCCAATGCAATTTGGCACCATTTCGGTTTCGGATGGAATCTCGATGGGCCACGAAGGTATGCACTTCTCTCTCGTTTCGCGCGAAGTAATCGCCGACTCAGTCGAAACGGTTATGCAGGCTGAACGCCTTGATGGCATGGTCACTTTTGCAGGTTGCGACAAATCTTTGCCCGGCATGATGATGGCAGCGGCCCGCATTGATGTGGCAAGTGTTTTTGTATATGCCGGTTCAACATTGGCCGGAAGTGTTGATGGCAAAGATGTCACCATCATCGATGCCTTTGAAGCGGTAGGTGCCTGTGCCCGAGGTTTGATTTCTCAAGAGCAAGTGGACAGGATCGAACGCGCTATTTGTCCGGGCGAAGGTGCCTGCGGCGGAATGTATACCGCCAACACTATGGCAGCTGTTGGAGAAGCAATTGGTCTTTCTCTTCCAGGATCAGCATCTCCTCCTGCCGTTGATCGTCGCCGCGATGATTACGCGGTCAAAGCCGGCGCCGCTGTTGTCGAATTAATTCGTCAAGGAATTACCGCGCGCACCATCTTGACCAAGAAGGCTTTTGAAAATGCGATTACGGTTGTCATGGCACTGGGTGGATCAACAAATGCGGTACTCCATCTTTTGGCGATTGCTAACGAGGCCGAAGTTGATCTGACTTTGGAAGATTTCCAACGCATCAGTGAGAAGACTCCGTTGCTGGGCGATCTCAAACCATTTGGCAAATATGTCATGACCGATATTGATCGCGTCGGAGGAATTCCAGTCGTTCTTCGTGCTTTGCTCGACGCTGGCTTACTCCATGGCGATTGCATGACGGTCACCGGCAAGACCATGGCTGAGAACTTGGCACACATAACGCCACTTGATCCCGATGGCGACGTTCTGCACGCTGTGAGGTATCCACTCTCTGCTGGCGGCGGAATCTCCATTCTGAAAGGTTCACTCGCTCCGGAAGGTGCAGTCTGCAAAACCGCAGGTGTGGGAATCGATCTCTTCGAAGGTCCAGCCCGAGTCTTCGATCGCGAACAGGGCGCAATGGATGCTCTGGAGAATGGCACCATCGTTGCGGGGGACGTGGTGGTTATTCGCTACGAAGGACCCAAGGGCGGTCCGGGCATGCGCGAAATGTTGATGATTACTGGCGCTATCAAGGGCGCAGGTCTGGGAAAGTCCACCTTGCTCCTCACTGATGGCCGATTCTCCGGTGGCAGTACCGGATTGTGTGTTGGACATGTCAGCCCTGAAGCTGTCGATGGCGGACCCATTGCCTTCGTGAAGGATGGTGACATCGTGCGTATCAATGTGAAAGAGCGCACCCTCGATCTCTTGGTGGATGAATCTGAATTAGCAGAACGCCGCAAGCACTTCCAACCAGTTCCGCATAAATATCGACGCGGAGTATTGGCGAAATATTCCAAGGTGGTTGGTTCTGCTTCTCAGGGGGCGGTCTGCGGATAATCCAAATAGTGAGATGTACATCTCAGGGGTTGACGAAGATTAAACATCGCGCGACAATTCAGACATGGCACAAGCCGTGGTAATCCGAAAGCGCGCGATCTAGCATCATCGATCGTGCGCTACCCCTCAGTGAAAACTGGGGGGTTTCGTATTTATCGGGGGGATTAAGTTTTCAAGCTAAAAGTAGCTCGAAGAGATAACGAAGGGAGATGAACATGAGTAGCGAGAATGGTAAGCAGATGACGGGGGCAACTTCCCTCGTGAAATCGTTAGAGCGTGCAGGCGTTGATGTCATGTTCGGTATCCCTGGTGGCGCGATCTTGCCCGCTTATGATCCAATTTTTGATAGCCCAATCCGACACATTTTGGTTCGACATGAACAAGGTGCTGGCCATGCTGCAACCGGTTACGCCCAAGCAACTGGACGAGTTGGAGTTTGCATCGCCACATCCGGTCCGGGTGCCACCAACTTGGTCACCCCATTGGCAGATGCCCAAATGGACTCTGTCCCGATCGTCGCCATTACTGGTCAGGTAGCCTCCGGCGCCATTGGCACCGATGCCTTCCAAGAGGCTGATATTCGCGGCATCACGATGCCGGTTACCAAACACAATTATTTAGTTACAGATCCTGCCGATATCCCACGTGCAATCGCTGAGGCGTTTCATATTGCAGCTACGGGCCGGCCCGGCGCAGTTCTCGTGGATATCGCCAAAGATGCGCTGCAAAAGCAGACCGTTTTTAATTGGCCCGAATCAGTTTCACTTGCCGGCTATCGCCCAATTGTCGAACCTGAAAGCAGCGCGGTTCGTGATGCTGCTGCCTTGATTGCTTCTTCCCAAAGTCCAGTTCTTTATGTCGGCGGCGGAGTCATCAAGTCCAATTCGTATAAAGAGTTGATGCAACTTGCCGAACTCACCGGCGCACCTGTCGTCACCACGCTGATGGCACGCGGCGCCTTCCCTGATCATCATCAACAACATCTGGGCATGCCCGGCATGCACGGAACCGTCGCTGCTGTAACTGCATTGCAAAAATCCGATTTGTTGATCACATTGGGCGCTCGCTTCGACGATCGCGTCACCGGCAAGCTTTCCTCATTCGCTCCTGATGCCAAGATCATTCACGCCGACATTGATCCAGCCGAAATCGGAAAGAATCGCATAGTTGATGTCGCTTTAATCGGTGACCTCAAGTACACGATCAGTGCCCTTATTCCCGCTCTCAAGGCAGAATTTAAGAAGCTTCAGCCAGATCTTTCGGCTTGGTGGAGCCAACTAAATTCGTGGCGCACTCGATACCCATTGGGTTATGACCATCCAACAGATGGCACGCTTTCTCCTCAGTACGTTATTGAACGCATCGGCAAGATTTCCGGTCCCGAATCCATCTTTGTTGCCGGCGTAGGCCAACATCAGATGTGGGCATCACAATTTATTTCCTACGAAAACCCTCGCTCTTGGTTGAACTCAGGTGGCTTAGGAACGATGGG
>CANBRH010000025.1 GCA_947371865.1 Actinomycetota bacterium | reverse complement strand
ACGCGTGCAACGCGACCCACTCCTGCAGCTCCTGCAGCTGTTTGTGTACCTGACATCATTCGCTCCCTGCGCTAGCTGAGGCAAGCGCATCTGCGCCGCCGACGATTTCACTGATCTCTTGCGTAATTTCGGCCTGACGAGCAGCGTTTGCCAGTCGGGTCAAAGACTTAATTAACTCATCAGCATTATCAGTTGCTGATTTCATAGCGCGACGACGAGCAGCATGCTCGGAGGCAGCTGATTGCAACATCGCATTGAATACGCGGGCTTCCACATAACGTGGCAACAAGGCATTAAGAACATTTTCCGGGCTTGGTTCGAATTCATACATCGGCAAGAGTCCAGTCTTGACGGTGGTTTCGACGACCTCGAGTGGCAACATGCGCTTGGCTTGTGGCAACTGAGTGATCATTGATTTGAATTCGGTGTAAACGATATGAAGTTCATCGACACCATGGCTCTCGGTCCCGGATTCAGCCAAGAATGCGTTGATGAGAGAATCTGAGATCTCTTTAGCATGCGCATAGGTGGGGTTATCGGAGAAACCAGTCCAAGAATTAGCGATAGCGCGGTTGCGGAAGCGATAGAAGTTAACCGCCTTGCGTCCAACTAGGTAAGACTCGACTGACAAACCACGCTCTTTGAGAAGGGCGATCAGTTGATCGCCTTCCTTGATCGCCGAGTTGGAGTACGCACCAGCCATACCGCGGTCGGCAGTAATGACCAGCACTGCGGCGCGACGAGGATTTGGATGGGGTGTCGTCAATGGGTGGTTGGTATTGGAAAATGAGGCAACAGCAGTTACCGCGCGAGTCAGTTCATTCGCGTATGGCGAAGAAGCAGCGACTCGTTGTTGCGCCTTGACGATACGAGAAGCGGAGATGAGCTCCATTGCTTTCGTGATCTTCTTGGTCGCTTTGACGGAACGCATCCGTCGGCGATAAATACGTAGTTGAGCACCCATGAGTTACTTCTTCACCGCCGGTACTTGACGTGTGATTTGCTCATTGCCTTCGCCATCAAGGGCTTCGGCTGGGGCTTCGTTGACAGCAGCGGCACCAGTCACAGCGAACTGCGACTTGAATGTGGCCACGGCCTCTTCCAAAGCAGCAACAGTGTCATCGCTGAGTTCGCGAGTTGTGTTGATGACATCGACGATCGCGGTGCGCTCACGTGCCAAGAAATCCAAGAATTCGGATTCGAAGCGTCGGATGTCAGCCAAAGGAATGGAATCCATCTTGCCGGTGGTACCAGCCCAGATAGAAGCAACTTCTTGAGCTACGGAATACGGTGAGTACTGACCCTGCTTCAAGAGCTCAACCATGCGCGAACCGCGCTCGAGTTGTGCCTTAGATGCAGCATCAAGGTCGGAACCGAAAGCAGCGAATGCTTCGAGTTCGCGGTACTGAGCCAAGTCCAAACGAAGACGGCCGGCGATCTTCTTCATTGCCTTGGTCTGCGCCGAACCACCCACGCGAGATACCGAGATACCTACGTTAATGGCTGGACGAACGCCAGCGTTGAACAAGTCGGTCTCCAAGAAGCACTGACCATCGGTAATAGAAATAACGTTGGTAGGAATAAACGCAGAGACGTCATTTCCCTTAGTTTCAATAATGGGCAAACCAGTCATCGATCCGCCGCCGAGTTCATCGGAGAGCTTGGCGCAACGCTCGAGAAGGCGGGAGTGTAAGTAGAAGACGTCGCCAGGGTATGCCTCGCGACCCGGTGGACGACGAAGAAGTAGCGAGACTGAACGGTAAGCCTCGGCTTGCTTGGAGAGATCATCAAAAATAATGAGGACGTGCTCGCCCTTGTACATCCAGTGCTGGCCGATGGCCGAACCGGTGTAAGGAGCCAAGTACTTAAAGCCTGCTGGATCTGATGCAGGTGAAGCAACGATGGTGGTGTACTCCATGGCGCCGGCTTCTTCCAACGCACCCTTAACGGAAGCGATGGTGGAACCCTTTTGGCCGATGGCTACGTAGATGCACTTAACCTGCTTCTTAGGATCGCCAGTCTTCCAGTTGGCCTTCTGGTTAATGATGGTGTCGATAGCAATTGCAGTCTTACCAGTTTGACGGTCACCAATAATCAATTGACGCTGTCCGCGACCGATAGCGGTCATCGCATCGATGGCCTTGATACCGGTAGCAAGAGGTTCCTTAACTGGTTGGCGCTGGACTACGGAAGGTGCCTGGAGTTCAAGAGCGCGCTGACCCTCAGAGACGATCTCGCCCTTGCCATCGATGGGACGACCAAGTGGGTCAACAACGCGACCAAGGAAGCCATCTCCCACTGGGACGGAGAGGATCTCCCCAGTACGACGTACTGAGGTGCCTTCTTCAATGCCAGTGAATTCACCGAGGATAACGACACCGATTTCGCGCACGTCGAGGTTAAGCGCCAGACCCAAAGTTCCGTTTTCGAACTTGAGAAGCTCGTTGGTCATCGTTGAAGGCAAGCCTTCAATTCGTGCGATGCCATCGCCTGCTTCAGTCACGGTGCCGATCTCATCGCGAGCCGCTGCACCCGGGTTATAGGAAGCAACGTGCTTTGCCAGCGCGTCGCGAATCTCCTCGGGTCGGATCGTGAGTTCCGCCATCATCTTCTCCTTCTACCTAGTCAAGCTTTCGCTTGAAACTTACCTAGTCAAGCTTTCGCTTGAAACTTACCTAAAGAAAACTTTTACCTATTAACCTACGAGCGCGCGGCTCGCCTCTGCCAAACGATTAACGATCGTGCCGTCGATGATTTCATCGGCAAATCGAATAGATATTCCGCCCAAGATGGCCGGATCAATTTCGTCATTGATATGAACGGGCTGGCCTATCTGGGCAGCCAGCGCTGATGCCAATTTAGAACGTTGAGAATCTGAAAGTGCAATCGCTGTCCGCACATGCGCGGTAACTCGATCGCGACGAGCCGCAACTCCATGGGTATATGCCGCAAGACTCTGCTCGATACTTCGGCCACGCAGGCCGGCAACGAGTTCATCCATGAGACGAACCGAGGAACCATCGAACTTTGCCGCAAAAATGTCGTGAACCAGCGCCTCTTTATGAGCGGCGTCATCGCTGCGGGCAGCGAGAGCTTGGCGAAGGTCACCGTTGGCTAGCAAGAGGCGGGCAAATTCAAAGAGTTGGTCCTGTACGAGATCCAACTTGTCATTGATATTTGCGGCTGAGGCTTCGGCCTCGATAGCAATTTGTTCGATGCCGTCGGCAAATTCTGCTGGTGTTGACCAACGAAGCGCGACTGCAGAGCCGACGAGCGCAAGAGCAACTTTGCCGATTACTTTGCCGAAAATATCTTCAACGAGTGCAACCTTTGAAGCAACATCACGGGATGGGTCTGTAAGTGCTCGACGCAATCCGATGGATGAACTTAAAGAATTGAGAACTACAAAGAGATCTGCGGAAACGGTGGAGCAATCGATCGCAGAGACCGACTGAAGGCTCTGATCTAACGAACCACGAAGGCTCGCTAGTGATTGACGACTGCTTCCACCCAAAATAATCATTACTTGCTCTTCTCCAAATCTTCCAAGAAGCGATCGACAATGCGTGATTGTCGGACCTGGTCATCTAAAGCTTCTCCGACAATTTTGGAGGCGAGCTCGGTTGCGAGCGTGCCTACCTCATTGCGAAGCGAAGTGATCGCTTGTTGACGTTCGGCTTCGATAGATGCATGAGCCGAAGCAGTAATACGAGCTGCTTCTTCTTGAGCCTTGGTACGGAGGTCCTCGATAATGGCGGCGCCTTGAACGCGTGCCTCTTCGCGGATCGACTGTGCTTCACCACGTGCATCTGCCAATTGAGCGGTGTACTGAGACAACGCCGTTGCGGCATCACGTTGGGCTTGCTCGGCCTTCTCGATTCCACCTTGGATAGCTTCGGTGCGAGCGGCGAATGCTTTTTCAAACATAGGCACGACTTTGCTGCGAAGCACCAAGAAGAGAAGCGTGAAGGCGATGGCGCCAACGATCAACTCAGCGGTGTGCGGTACTAGCGGATTGGCTGCTGCCTCCGCGGCTGTGCTCTTAAAGCTCATTTTCCCCTACCTTTTCTTGACTAAACCTTGGTTTAAATACCGGTTAAATCAGGTGTGGATTAGAGAACGAATGCAAGTACGAGACCGAACAATGCAAGCGCTTCTGCCAAGGCGAAGCCAAGGAATGCGATTGGTTGCAGGACTGAACGTGCTTCTGGCTGACGTGCGACGCCGCTGATGTATGCAGCGAAGATCATGCCGGTTGCAATTGCAGGTCCGATTGCAGATAGGCCATAACCGACCAGGTTGAGTGTGCCTTTCATCTTTTGTGCCTTTCGTTTTAGTTATTACTAGTTAGCGATAACCAACTAGTTCTTTTAGAACTTTGTAAAACTGGTAAAACTGGTAAAACTTTTCGTGAAGTCGTGCGGTATTTAGTGCTCGTCTGCGAGCGCACCAGCAATGTAGAGCGCCGTTAGCAAAGTAAAGATGTAGGCCTGAAGGCATTGGACCATGAACTCGAAGAAGGTTAGGCCAATTCCGAAGGTGAAGGCGAAAGGTGAGATCAACTTAAGTCCAACTACGCCCTTAAGTAGATGATCTCCACCGAGGATGAACACGAGGAGAAGCAAGTGGCCAGCGAACATGTTTGCGAACAAACGCAATGACAACGTCAATGGACGGACTACAAAGAAAGTTGCCAATTCAATAGGAGTCAACAGAATATAAACCGGCTTTGGCACGCCCGGCATAAACATGATCTCTTTCAAGTAGGGCATCAGCCCTTTTTTGCGAATAGCAACCGCATGGAAAATTACGAAGGTGAAAATGGCCAGGACGTAAGGGAAACTGACATGCGACATTGCCGGGAATTGCAACAGAGGGACAATTCCAAAAATGTTGTTGGTCAAGATAAAGGTGAAAAGTGTGAACAAATAAGGGACAAATCGCATGAATTCGTGCCCGATGACATCTCGTGCCAAATCATTTCGAACGAAGGCGTAAATGGATTCACCAGCGAACTGCAATTTGCTGGGGACGACTGCGGCCTTACGAGAAGCTGCAATAAAGAAGACTGAAACTAAAATAACTGAGAGAACGACCAGTGCAATCGGCTTGGTGGTGTACACGTTGTGGCCAAAAATCGGCGGAAGGTTGAAGTCCGCTGTGCTGGGAGGGACGAAGCCTCCACCACTGCCAGTCAACAGAAACGAGCGCACACACACTCCAGGTCTCGATCAGAAATCATTGGGAAGACGGTGGAACCCTATTAGTTCTAGGGAAAAATCCCCAAATCCTCACCAACGTGAAGGTAGTGTGAGGTTGGACTACTTGGGGTTAGAGCCGGTGGAACCGCGGCCAAATCGCAGCCAGACCAAGTACATCGAGGCACCGCCACCCAGCAACATTCCAATTAATACGAAGAAGTGAGTACCGAGCCAGTGGTCGGCAGCCCAGCCGAGCCCACCCCAGATGAGCAACCCGGAGAGCAGGTATCCCATGATGGACCAAAGAGCGCCCTCTTCATTTCCAGAAGCCATATCTCCTCCATCCCTTCGCTGCTTCAGCGGTGCTGGCTAGCCCCACATCTGGTCATAAATCTAACCCTTAGCGGGAGGTAATGGTAATTGGAAGCGCAGGCGCAAAAAGGCTCGGATCTCCCCCGCCAGCCAAACGGCTGTAATCGTCAGGGCGCTGGCGGCGAAGCTGGCACGATCGACATCGGCCTTGGAAGTGGTCTTGGTGACGATCAAAAGGAAAGCGCCCATCAAAATTACCTTGGCGAAGTAGGAGAACATAGCCAACGCCATCGTGGCCATCGGATCGAGATCCCGGGTCATGCGCGAGACCAGCAAATGAACCGAGAAGAAAATAATGACGGTGACACCGGCAAGAAGCGCACCCCAAAATCCCGAACGTCCGCGAAAGAAGCTAGCAAGGACAACGGCTAAAACAGCAACCACGGTGGCAGGAATGATCGCACCACGCCAAAGAGCTTGATCGTTGGTGAGTTCGGTTTTGCTCGCATTGTTTTTATCCAGTGGTGCCATTTAAACCAAGACCTCCGCCACGTCATGCGCCTGATTGCTTCCGTCAGAATTGCGGAGCACATTCTTCTTCGACTTCCAGATCCAGCCAATCAGCAATAACGAGAGAGCCAAAATAATCAAACCGACCGTTACAGAAACCCACAATGGAGCAAATGCTGCAACCACTGTCGAAACCGCAAACATTGCAGTCCAGAGATAGAGAATTACTGTGGTTTGGCGATGCGTGGCACCTAAATTCAAAATGCGATGATGCAAGTGTTCTCGGTCGGCGGCAAAGGGTGAACGACCCGCGCGGATACGCCGAACAATCGCCATGCCTAAATCGATAAGCGGGATGGCCAGAACTGAGAAAGGCAAGAGCAGTGGCAGCAACGCCAAGCGAGAACCCTGAGTTGTAATGGCATTGGCATCGATCTGGCCGGTCAAGGTGATTGCAGCAGAAGAGAGTAAGAGTCCCAGAAGCATGGCTCCGGAATCACCCATGAAGATCTTCGCCGGATGAAAATTGTGGGGTAAGAATCCCAGACACATTCCCACAACAACAGCAGTGACTAAGGATGGCGCACCTGCACGACTGAATCCATTAATCACTGCTAATAAATAGGAGAAGGCAAAAAATGCCGAAGCGCATATGGCAACGATGCCAGTCGCCAATCCATCCAAACCATCAACAAAGTTAACGGCGTTGATGACAACCATGACAAAGAGAACTGTCAGCAATTGCCCAATGTTGGCTGGCAACGTCAGGATGCCATTGATCGGCAACCAAAGAATCTGAACTCCATGAAGTAGAAGAATTCCAGCGGCCAGCGCCTGCCCCGCAAATTTAGTTAGTGCATCAAGGTCATAACGATCATCCACAATTCCCAGAAGCATGATGAAAGTACCAGCTAGGAATATACCGGTCGCCTCTCTTCCGAAGGATTTGCCGACTAGTGATAAATGACTGACAGTCAAGAAGGTGAGAGCCATGGCGATCCACATAGCCAGCCCACCCCAGCGCGGCGTTACTTCGGTGTGAATATCGCGCGAGCGCAGATGCATAAATGCTCCGGCCGACATAGCAACCTTGCGCACTAGCGGCGTAACGAGGAAGCAGAGCGTTGCGGCAAGTGATGCCGTTAAGAGGTACTCCCGCATTTACTTAGTTATCGAGCGTAGACGGGAAATTGCGCTGTTAATGCGTGAACTTCGGAAGCAATAACCGCAGCTTTAGCTTCTTCGCCGCCATCCTTAATGGCACGGGCGATGAGAGCAGCAATGGTGCGCATCTCTGGGATGCCCATTCCTTGAGTGGTTGTGGCTGCAGTTCCGACACGGATTCCGCTGGTGACCGCAGGGGTCTCTGGATCGTACGGAATGGCATTCTTGTTGAGAGTGATTCCCGAATTGCCACAGCGTTCGTCTGCTACTTTGCCATTAACGCCAGTACTACGGATATCTATTAGCGCCAGATGTGTTTCAGTTCCGCCAGAAACAGCACGCATACCCTCTTCCACCAAACCGGCAGCAAGAGCCTTGCAATTAGCGATGACATCCTTTGCATACTGTTGGTAGGCAGGTGTTGCGCACTCTTTTAAGGCGATCGCTTTTCCAGCGACAGCACTCATGATTGGTCCACCCTGCATGCCCGGGAATACCGCTTTATCAATAGCGGCAGCGTGCTCGGCTTTAGAAAGAATCATTCCGCCACGAGGGCCACGCAAAACTTTGTGAGTAGTGAAGGAAACAACGTCGGCAAAAGGAACTGGTGAAGGGATTGCCTTTCCCGCAACCAATCCAATGAAGTGAGCAGCATCTACCCACATAATTGCGCCGACCTCATCGCAAATGGCACGCACTTTTTCAAAATCAATCAAGCTGGGATATGCGGTGGCGCCAGTACAGATCATCTTGGGCTTGTGCTCAATAGCCGAGTCGCGCAATTGATCGTAATCAATAAGTTCATTATCAGCACGTACGCCGTAGGAAACGATGTTGAACCACTTACCCGAAAAATTAACTTTGGAGCCATGAGTCAGGTGACCGCCGTGGGGCAATGACATAGCCAGCACGGTATCGCCCGGCTTGGTAAATGCCTGATAGACCGCAACGTTTGCGCTGGCACCGGAATGAGGTTGCAAATTTGCGTGCTCAGCGCCGAAGAGTGACTTGGCGCGTTCTATTCCAATGGTCTCAACTTTGTCGACCTCTTCGCAGCCACCATAATAACGCTTGCCTGGATAGCCTTCGGCGTATTTATTGGACAGGGTCGAGCCCAGAGCAGCTAAGACTGCTGTCGACGTAAAGTTTTCACTGGCGATAAGTTGCAGGTTCTTGCGTTGTCGATCGAGTTCGCTGAGTAATACATCGGCAATATCAGGATCTTGGGATTGCAAGGCAGAGAAATCTGGACCATAAAAAGTTTCATTCGACATGGCGCCTAGCCTATTCGGTGGCTAAAGAAATGGCGGGCAGGACTTTCTGAAGTCTGGCTAACGTAATGGCGCCCTCGCGCAGGACCTCCAGACCTGACTCCACTCCAATCACACTTTGGCGGACTACCGTTGAAGCTTTTCCGGCCCGGAGCACGCCTTCATCGGCATAAATTCCAATATCCGAGTAGAGGGCAATAATGGCGCCAATATCGCGAACTGGCGGCCGGCCGGCCAACGATGCACTGGCAACGGCCAGCGGCCCACTCTGGGCGAGCACTTGTAGAAAGAACTCACTCTTAGGAATGCGAACTGCAAACTCACCAAGTTCGCCGCCATCTCCCAGATCCCAGTTGAGTCCGCGGTGTGGCTGGACATGCAAAGTTAAGAGTCCCGGCCAAAATGACTTGGCCAACTTCTTTATTTCCGGAGTTACGTCTTGAGCCAATCCTTCAAGTGTTTGGACATTTCCAATCATGACCTGGCAGGCAGTTCCAAAATCATCGCCCCGCAAAGTGTGTAAACGTTGAACCGCATCCTGATCGAAGGCATTACAGGCATAGACATAGGCGCTTTCGATTGCGAAAACATTGATGGCACCACTTTGTAGCGAAGCAACCACTTGTTCAATTGCACTCTTTGTCTTGCGTGGATGACCAACGAGACCGGCAATATCAATTACTTCAGCCACGATTCACCAAACTTTCTTCATGCGCTCACTTGCGAATGGCGGTTGTAAAACGAGGACGTTCTGTTAAATCGTAATGGATTTTAATGTCGGTGAAATCTGCGGCTAGAGCTTGGCGCATGAGATCTACCTGGCTCTCATGATGCTCAAAGGCGGCAAAACCACCGCTCTTGAGAAGCCGGGCAGCTGAATCGATAAAGGCGATCGGGACTTTCATTCCAGATTCATCGCCGCCACGTAACGCGATTTCAGGCTCGAACTCGGCAACTTCTGTTGGCAAGGGATCGCTTTGAGGAATGTAAGGAGGGTTGGCTACAACGACGTCGCACTTCACGCCTGTAAGCGCCGTAGCAACATCTTCGGCGATGACTCGAATAGGCAGATCAAACTTGGCGATGTTTTGTCGCAGCCAAGGAAGGGCTTCATCAGATTTCTCGACCGCCACGACGTGCACAACCTTTTTCCCAGATGTCTCAGAGGCGATTGAGATGGCGATCGCGCCGGAGCCCGAGCCCAAGTCAATAACCGATATGGGTTCGGCCAGCCCAGCAATATTGTGCAGAACTTCATCAACCAGAACTTCAGTTTCAGGTCTGGGAATAAGGACTCCTGGGCCGACGTCCAAAGTCAGATATCGAAATGGCGCCTCACCAGTTATGTATTGGGTGGGTTTGCCAGTTAGTCGCAGTGCGATCGCATCTTCAAATTCTTCTTTTACCCGCGCACCATCTTCGGCCAGATCGACCGGCTTTGAATGAAGTTCCATGCGGGAAATACCCAAGGTGTGAGCCAACAGGAGTTCGGCATCGATGCCTGAGATCTCTTGAGAAGCAAGTTGGTCTTTGCCCCATCGAAGTAAATCGCGTATCAAGGTCTGCTCCGTGTTATTTAGTGCTCGGTTGAAGAGAGCTTGGCCGCTTTGTCGGCATCTAAGAGTGAATCAATAACGGGGTCGAGTTCGCCGTTGAGGACTGCATCCAAGTTATTTGATTTGAAATTCACGCGATGGTCGCTGAGTCGATTTTCCGGATAGTTATAGGTGCGGATTCGCTCGCTGCGGTCCACGGTACGGACCTGGCTCTTGCGCTCGGCAGCAGCAATTGCATCTTGTGCTTCTTGAGCGGCAACCAACATACGCGCGCGCAAAATGCGAAGTGCAGATTCTTTGTTCTGCAATTGGCTTTTCTCGTTCTGGCACGAGACAACGATTCCCGTGGGAACGTGAGTAATGCGCACCGCCGAGTCAGTGGTGTTAACGCTCTGTCCACCTGGTCCACTGGAGCGGAAAACATCGATGCGCAGATCATTCATATTGATCTCGACATCGACTTCTTCAGCTTCGGGAAGCACCAAGACACCGGCAGCGGAAGTGTGAATACGACCCTGTGATTCGGTCTCGGGTACGCGCTGTACGCGATGCACGCCGCCTTCGAATTTCAAACGTGAGTAGGGAGTCTTGCCAGGTTCGGCTATTCCCTTGGACTTCACAGCCATCGAAATATCTTTATACCCGCCGAGATCGCTTTCGGTCATGTCAATAATTTCAGTCTTCCAGCCTTGCTTTTCGGCGTAACGCATATACATGCGTAGGAGATCACCGGCGAAGAGAGCCGACTCGTCACCGCCTGCGCCAGCCTTGATTTCCAAGATCACGTCTCGGTCATCGTTGGGGTCGCGAGGCAAAAGTAGTTCTTCAAGTTTCTCGGCGGCTTCATCACGAGATTTTTCTAAATGAGGAATTTCGCTGGCAAAGTCAGGATCGACTTCAGCCAATTCCATCGCAGCTTCTAAATCATCTTCAGCTGAACGCCAGGCACGATATCCCCCGATGACTGGACCAAGTGAGGCGTATCTTTTCCCGAGCTGACGAGCTTTACCTTGATCGCCGTGTATTGATGGGTCAGCGAGATCCTTTTCCAGTTGGGCATACTCAGCAAGTAAATCGTTTACTGATGCAAAGCGATCTGCATTATCTGCCGCCATCTCTCCTCCATTTCCGGGCGTTTGCTAGTAATAAAAAAGAGACCGCACCGTCCACCCCGGAGGATGAACGAATTGCGGTCTCTGAAAAAAAGCTACTTAGCGGTCTTCTTACCGAAACGCTCTTCAAACTTGGCAACGCGTCCGCCAGTATCAAGAATTCTCTGCTTGCCGGTGTAGAACGGGTGGCAAACGGAACAAACTTCAACGTAGATGGAGCCAGATGCCTTGGTAGAGCGAGTTGTGAAAACTTCGCCGCAACCACAAGTCACAGTGGTCTCTAGGTAATTTGGGTGAATCTCGGCCTTCATGTATTTCTCCTTTTAAGTGGCTGGATCGAAAGCGATCTTCGGGAACCAGCGCGAAGCGGCAATTCTAGCCGTAAAGGGAGCCACCTGAAAAACCGAGTTTGAGGCGGTTCGCAGCGACTCCCCCTGAGGCAATTTTGAGCGTGAAATTAGCCGTTCTTAGCGTTAGAGGCAGAGTCGGCGATAACCGTCTTCTGGATCTGCATCAAGAATTCGACGTTTGACTTAGTGCCCTTCATCTTGTCCAAAAGCAATTCGAGCGCTTGCTGTGGCTCTAGAGCATGAAGGACTCGACGCAAACGCCAAACAATGTTGAGCTCTTCAGTACCCATCAGAATTTCTTCTTTACGTGTACTGGAAGCATCAACGTCGACTGCAGGGAAAATGCGCTTGTCCGCAAGTTTGCGGTTGAGGATCAATTCCATGTTTCCAGTTCCCTTGAACTCTTCAAAGATAACTTCATCCATCTTTGAACCAGTTTCAACGAGCGCTGTGGCCAGAATGGTTAACGATCCACCGTTTTCAATGTTACGGGCGGCACCAAAGAATTTCTTTGGCGGATACAAAGCTGCTGAATCAACACCACCGGAGAGAATACGTCCCGATGCAGGAGCTGCAATGTTGTACGCACGGCCCAAACGTGTGATGGAGTCGAGAAGAACAACCACATCGTGTCCGAGTTCGACTAAACGCTTAGCACGTTCGATCGCTAGTTCAGCAACAGAGGTATGGTCATCAGCGGGACGGTCGAAGGTGGAAGCAATTACTTCGCCCTTAACTGTTCGCTGCATATCGGTCACTTCTTCTGGACGTTCGTCAACGAGAACAACCATCAAGTGACATTCAGGGTTGTTGGTGGTGATGGCGTTAGCAATAGCTTGAAGAACCATGGTCTTACCGGCCTTTGGAGGCGAAACGATAAGTCCACGTTGGCCTTTACCAATTGGTGCAATCAAATCGATAACACGGGTAGTCAAAATGTTGGGCTCAGTCTCGAGGCGCAAGCGATCTTGCGGATAGAGCGGAACGAGCTTAGAGAATTCGACGCGATCGCGAGCGCTCTCAGGATCCATCCCGTTTACAGTCTCAACGCGAACCAAAGCGTTGAACTTTTCTTTACGTTCGCCTTCGTGTGGTTGGCGTACTGAACCGGTGATGACATCGCCCTTGCGCAAGCCGTAACGTCGAACTTGTTGGAGCGATACATAGACATCGTTGTTGCCTGCGAGGTATCCCCCGGTGCGAATAAAGGCGTAATTCTCGAGGATATCGAGCAAGCCGCCTACTGGCAGCAGAACATCATCTTCGGAGATTTGAATCTCGCGCTCGTCACGATTTCCGCGGTCGCGAGTGCGGCCACGATCATTGCGATCGTTACGGCCACCACGATCATTGCGATCGTTACGGCCACCACGATCGTTGCGATCATTGCGGTCGTTACGATCATTGCGGTCGTTACGGTCATTGCGATCATTACGGTCGTTGCGATCATTACGGTCATTGCTGCCGTAGCGGCTATCAGAATCTTGGTTGTCGCGGACATTGTTATTGCCACGGTCGTTATTACTGCGATCGTTTGTCCGATCGTTGTTGGAACGCTCTCTGGAGCGCTCGGGAGCAGAATTCTCATCAGTCGAGTCATCGCTAGAAGCATTGGCAGCGTCATCACTGGCCTTGCTCTTGCCGGCATTGCGGCGTTCTTGGCGTTCGGCTCGGCGCGCTTCGCGCTCATTCTTAGCCGCTTCGCGGTTGGCAGCCTGCAGATCGCTGATAGCTTGCACAAGGGCAGCCTTCTGCATCTTCGCGGCGCCATCGATACCTAATTGCCCAGCAACTTTTTTCAGTTCTGGAAGCAACATTGCGGAGAGGTCGCCACTCTCTTTGCCAGGGCGAGTTGTTGTTTTATCAGTCATTTTTTTCTGTGCTTTTCATTTCTCTTGTTTGTACTGGTTTTCTTACTGTGGGTTTTATTCCAAGTGCTGAAATCTCGTTAAAACTCTCAAAACGCTGCGGCTTAGGCGGCTTCGCAAAAACCAAGGATGTGAGAATCTCGATGAAAATCTGAAGGTTATTTATAAGGATTGGGCCACTCGATTT
>CANBRH010000024.1 GCA_947371865.1 Actinomycetota bacterium | reverse complement strand
CCTGATAAGGAAGAGGTCGGAGGTTCAAGTCCTCCCAGGCCCACGCTGGCAAGAAAGACCGTAGTAATACGGGGACTTAGCTCAATTGGTAGAGCGCCTGCTTTGCAAGCAGGAGGTCAGGAGTTCGATCCTCCTAGTCTCCACAAGTTCACAAAGTCCCGGAGAAATCCGGGGCTTTTTCTTTGCCCGGTTAAGTTTGTAGGGCAGGAAGATCTTTAAACCAATCCAAGGCGTCGGGGTTGGCTAGGGCATCTCGGTTGCGAACTTCGCGGCCGTTAATCACGTCAGTAACAGCAAGTTCGACCAGCTTATTGCTCTTTGTTCGCGGCAATTGTGGAGCCACAACAATCCTCTCCGGTACGTGGCGTGGGCTGGCTTGAGTCCGCAGCGCGAGGCGGATTTCTTTCTCCAGAACTTCATCCAGAACCAGATCGGGTTTGAGGGTCAAGAAGAGAACAACGCGAGTATCTCCGTCCCAATCCTGCGAAACCGCCATTGCTTCATTTACTTGTGGGAAAGTTTCGACAACTCTATAAATTTCAGCCGTGCCAATTCGCACGCCTTTGGAATTGAGGGTGGCATCGCTTCGGCCAAAGAGAGTAAAACCTCCAGATTTACTCTTAGCGGCGAAATCGCCGTGGGTCCAAACTCCAGGGAAACCTTCAAAGTAGGCCGCACGATATTTCGCATCATTTACATCTCCCCAGAAACCAATTGGTTTCGAAGGAAAGGGGACTGTGCAGACCAATTCACCTTTGTGATCGATTGCCGCACTTGCACCATTGGAATTAAAAACATCTGTCGCCATTCCTAAACATGCACCTTGGATCTCTCCGCGATGCACCGGCAAGGTGGGAACTCCAGCAACAAAACAACCACAGATGTCAGTACCGCCGGACATAGAGGCTAAATGGACATCGCTCTTAATGTCAGAGTAAACATAATCAAAGCTCTCTGGGCTAAGAACTGAACCAGTCGAGGCAATAAGTCTTAATGAATGCAAGTTATGAGTTGTTGCAGGAGTTAAACCTTCCTTATGAGCTGAATCAATAAACTTGGCGGAAACTCCAAAGAATTCAAGGCACTCGGCTTGCGCCATATCAAAGAGTCGTTCTGGATTGGGATACATGGGAGAACCGTCATAGAGCACTATGGTCGCAGCGCGAGAAAGTGCCATTGTTAGCCAATTCCACATCATCCAACCGCAAGTTGTGAAGAAGAAAACTTTCTCGCCTTCTGAAATATTAAATTGATAGTGCTGCTCGGCAGCAGCTTTGAGAAGAACTCCTGCACCGCTATGAACTATGCACTTTGGCTTGCCCGTTGTACCGCTGGAGAAGAGCACAAATCCAGGGTGATCAAAGGGAAGGGGGGTGAAATCAAGAGCAGAACCCAGAAAGGGTTCGATCCACTTTTGGAAGTTTGCCACCGAAATAGCCTTCGTTATCGTCGGTAGAAGTTGCAGAATTTCCGCTACCTTCGCCGAACAATCGAAAACTTTGCCGTTATAACTATAAGTACTGGCGGCCAAAAGCAATTTTGGTTCCACCTGACCAAAACGATCTTCAACGGCATGTGGAGCAAAATCGGGTGAGGCGGTGCTAATAATTGCCCCAATGCTCAGTGCGGCCAAACCATACACAATGACTTCTGCGACGTTTGGAGTCCAGGCGACCACTCGATCGCCGGTTGTGATTCCTTCAGCCCTCATCGCGGCAGTAGCGGCTCCTACCAAGGTGCGCAGTTGGTTCCAGGTGATCTCCACCCGAGAGCCATCCTCGACAATGGAGATAATGGCGATTTCGTCTGTAAAGTTATTGGTCAGTAGATTTTCGGCCACATTCAATCGAGCAAAAGGAAAGAATTTAGCGGCTAGAAAATCAACCCCAACTTCATAGGCCACCTCGCCCTTCTCGCCCACAATATGTAAGTCGTCCCATGCCCGCGACCAAAATTCGCCAGGGTTATCTACGCTCCAGCGATGGAGATCTGCGTAATTTTCAAAACCCAACGACCTTTGGAGTTGACCCAGGAAGGTGCCTTCAGGATCTTTTGGCGACCACAACTCTTCTGTCATGACTGGTAATTATTTCTTGGAGATGACTTTTAAACGGAGATAGTAATACGCCCCCGAGAGTCCGCCAGGAGCAAACATCACGACGAAGATGAAGAGCAAACCTAAGATAAATGTTGGCTCAGAGAGTGGACCGCTGATGATCTTAGGAACTGAATGCAGCGCCGTTGATTGGCTGAGATCTTGCAATCTGGTGGATGCCACCGAGTAAATAATTCCTCCGATTACAGCACCCCAACGAGTTATTGCTCCACCCAAAATAACCATAAGTAAAAGCGCAATAGTCACATCTGAAGATGCGAAGCGCGGTGCCGCGCTACCGCTGACCATCAACATAACCACACCTATAAAGCTGGCCATACCGGCGGCAATCACAAACGAAAGCAATTTAAATCGTGCAGGCTTAAGACCTAAAACTGCTACGCGAGTCTCGTTATCTCGAAGCGCGGCAAATACTCGGCCGGCTGAGCTCTCGGTAATCCACCACGTAATGAAATAGACCAGAACTAAAGTTCCGAGCGAAATCCAGAAAAGATATTTAGTATTAAAAACTCCAATAAAGATTCCTGGAACTTTGTCGGCATTGAGGGCGATTCCATTTTCACCATTTGTCAGCCCACCGAAGTTGCGACTGATGACCACGTGGCCGGCTTCAGCGAAAGCCAACGTGACCATTGCGAAGGTAATTCCACCTGTACGCAGCGATGCGCTACCAATCAAAATTGCAAGAATCGTTGTTATCGCTACAGCGGCTATAACAGCCAACCACCAGACCAAAACATCATGATTAATAAAGAGAACTGCCAAATACATTCCGGAGGCGAAGAAGAGTGCGTGGCCAAAAGAAAGTAGACCGGTGAAACCAAAGAGCAGATCGTAAGTGAGCGCCAAAGCTCCATAAAGAAAGGCAACTGCCATGGTTTGTTGTAACCCAGGATGGCTCAGTGGATTATTTCCCAATAACGGAGAAGCAAAGAGAAGCGGAATTAAGATCGCCAGAAGTGGACGTGAATATTTCCAACGCAACATTATGCCTTCACCTTACCTAACAGCCCTTGCGGCCTGAGAAGTAAGACCCCGGCTAACAAGAAGACAACGACGAAGTCGCCGAGCCCTGGGCTGTAGTAGTTGGCATATTGCTTGATGATTCCAATAATCATGGCTGCGAGGAAACTGCCTGGGACCGATCCCATTCCACCAATAACAACCACGATAAAGCCGTAAATAAGATATGAGCCGGCGATGAGCGGTGAAACTCCATTTGAATATGCTGAAACCAAAACCCCACCGACCCCAGCTGCAAATCCACCTAAAAAGAAGACAGTGCTGAAGGCGAGGCGAACGTTAATTCCTAAAGCCGCGACCATTTGTCGGTTTTCTACTCCAGCGCGAATGACCAAACCAATTCGAGAGAAGCGCAAGAGAGCAGTATTTGCGAAGAGCAAAATCAAGGCGACGCCAATATAAAGGAAGCGATCAACAGGAATGTGTGCCGAACCAATAGTGACAGTATTAATAAACCAAGCGGGCGTGGGCAGAAGGCGAAGATCATTACCAAACCAGCCCGCCAACACCGCACCCACAACTAGCGCAATTCCGACCGTAACAAGGGCTTGGTCGATATGGCGCTCATACAGCCGTGAAATCACAATTCTTTCAACCAAAAGTGCGAAGAGTCCGGCGGCAAGTCCACCTAAGACCATCGCTCCGATAAAAGTCCAGGTATTGCTGACATGCATAACCTGGCTGGAGAACCAGAGACCAACAAAAGCTCCGACAGTTAAGAATGAACCATGAGCGAAGTTAAGAACGCCCATCAATCCATAAATTAAGGAGAGCCCAGAGGCGACGAGAAAGTAGAGGGCGCCTAATCCGATACCGGTGATTCCAATAAGGAGGAAAGTATCCATTAGTTGTGACCCCCACTAACGCCGAGCATTGTGTGTACCCATTCCGGGTCGTGAAGGTTCTCGGGGCCACCTTGAAAGACGACTCGACCTTGATCCATAACAATCACATGCTGTGCAATTCTTTTTACCAGCGGCAAATTCTGTTCCACTAGAAGCATGGTGGTCTCTCCGGCGACGCGACCAAGAGCGTCGGCGACTTCAGTGACGAGTTTTGGAGCCAAACCTTTCGTGGGTTCGTCAATAAGAATGATTTCATTCTTATTAACCAAAGCGCGCGCGATCGCCACCATTTGTTGCTGGCCACCTGAAAGAGTGCCTGCGCGCTGTGCAGCACGCGTGGTGAGTTCTGGGAAAAGAGCCTGTACTAGTTCTTGTCGGGCTATATCTTTTTCATCTCTAGTCGCTAAAGCCAGGTTCTCTTTCACTGTGAGAGAAGAGAAAATCTCGCGATCCTCGGGCACATAGGCAATGCCGTCTTGGGCAATCTTGTAAGTCAATTTCCCAGCAATCGAGGAACCATTGAGTTCAATAACTCCCTGCGACGGGTACAAACCCATAATCGCCTTCAATGTCGTGGACTTACCAACTCCATTACGCCCAAGCAAGGCGGTTACAGAATGGGTGGGAACTTCAAAAGAGACGCCATGCAAAATATGAGATTCGTTGATCTTTACATGCAGATCTTTTACGGAGAGAACGTTCATAGTGCTTCACCAATGTAGGCACTCTGCACGATGGGATTAGCTATGACATTGGCAGGTGTGTCACAAACGAGAAGCTCACCGTAGTTGAGTACCGCGATTCGATCGGCCAACCCCAAAATAACCTCCATGTGATGTTCCACTATCAACACCGTCTTTTTATGTACCGTCTTCAATGAACGGATAATTTCGACGAGTTCCGGGACATTTTCAACGCTCATTCCTGCCATTGGTTCATCGAGCAGAACGACTTCAGACTTTGAAACCAAGATGAGAGCGATCTCAAGGCGGCGCTTATCTCCATGAGATAAGGAACCGGCTTTTTGAAGCGACCTAGAGGTCAAACCAACATGGTCAAGACCTTCTTGGGCTTTTGCGACAACGTCAGGAAAGTTATAGGCGTTCTTCAAAATATTGAGTGATTTGTTATTAGCTGCTTGCGCGGCAATCCTGACATTTTCCAAACAGGTGAGATTTGGAAAGATGCTGGAGGTTTGAAAGGTACGGGCCAGACCAAGTTTGGCGCGCTCATACGGAGCCTTATGAGTGATATTCATATCGCCAAGGAATATTTCACCTCGGGAAGGGGAACGTAGCCCGGAGAGCAGATTAAAAAAAGAAGTCTTACCAGCGCCGTTTGGGCCGATAATGCCCAGTGTTTCATTCTCGGCAACCGAGAGTGTGATTCCATCCAGAATCTTGGCGCCACCAATATTCAAACTTAAGTCGCTAACGCTTAGCGCAGATGTCACACATCACCCCATCGTGAATTGATTACTTGGCGAAAATACCATTGTTGCCTTACAAAGGAGAAGCCTGACACCAATAAGTGCCAGGCCACTCCACCTATCTTCTAATATCTAGTTGCTTATTGACCTACGTTAAACAAAGTACGAACTAGCTTTGGAACGTAGTGTGAACCGCTCTTATTGAGGGCAACCAAAAACATTGGCTGGATCAATTGGTGAGTGGTGCCGTCGATCAACATACGACCCTTGACGCCTAGCCAGGTATAACCCTCGAGGTTGCCAATCGCCTTATCAATGTTGACGTCGGTATTGCCTGTCAATGCGCGAACGATCATACGAGCGGCATCTGCACCGGTTGGGGTGAAGAGGTCTTGTGATTGCTTTGTCGCCAAGTATTCAGCATTGAGAGAAGAGGCTGCAGCGCTGGCAAATACGCCAGGGAAGTAACTGTTGGTCAAGACAGCATTGGTGCCATCAAAGATGGTTCCATAGATGTCGTACGAGGAGACGCCAGCAAGACCGGTGATTGGGCGGCTCTTGGTGAATGCACCTTGTTGCTTTAATGCCGTGAACATTCCACCCGCGGTCAAAGCATTTGACCAGGCGATAAAGATGTATGCACCGGCAGAATCAGCAGCCTTCTTAGCGTAAGGGGTGAAATCTGTTGCAGTGGTTGCAACTTTGATTTCATCAAAAACTGCACCCTTAGGTCCGAGGAGAGCCTTGGCAGCAGCAATGTTTCCAGCACCGAATGCGTTGTCTTCAACAAAAAGGACAACTTTCTTACCCTTGATTGGGCTGATACCTGCAAGCGGCGCCAGGTCTTGGCTTGAGTTGTTTCCGGAACGGAAGACATACTTATTGGCAGCGCTAACTACCAAGTCATTCTTAGCGGGACCAGAGATATAGAGAACTTTATTTTGTGCTGCAAGCGGAGCCAAAGTGAGCGCTACTGCTGAGGAGGCAGTACCGACGATAATTTTGGTTCCGTTGCCAACCATATCTTTAAAAGCAGCTGTTGCGGCGGCAGGATCGCCACCATCGTCTTTCTTGGTGACAACAAGCTTTGCACCGTTGATACTCATTTTGCCGCCGGTGTAGTACTTCAAGCCCCAGTCGAGGGCTGCGTTGTATGCATCACCGTATGACTTCAATCCACCTGAAGTTGAAGTGATAACACCAATCTTGATATCTGCTGCGGCGCCAGCGGGTGCTGTGATCGCAACAGGCGCAACAATCGCGATCGAGAGAAGCGCGACTCCTACACGTGTTAGTTTTGAACGAATTCCCATTTAGTTATCCCCTAAAGAGTTAGGAAAGCCAATCGCATGCCAATTGGCTTAATAGTTATTTTCGAGTCTAGTCGCGTGTTTTCTTAACGAGTCAATGTGATTATTACGATTTCACAACTTTTTTATTACTAAAATTTCCACGAACGGCTATTCTCTAACTATGGGTACTGCACCTTTTTTACCAACAGCAAAGTTCTTAGTAAAAGTAGATGGTGGCGATCTTGCGCTCTTTCGTTATGGACCGGAGAGTGCTGGCACTCCAGTTTTATTAATCCACGGAGTCACATCCTCTAATCGAGCCTTCCAGCTTTTCGCCAAGTCTCTGATTGCCCGGGGCTACCTCCCATATGCCGTTGATCTTCGTGGTCGTGGGGATTCCAACCAACTCCCTGGGCCATTTGGAATGCGTGCCCACGCCAAAGATTTAATAGCCGCCATTGATTACCTTGGACTGGAGCAGATTGAAGTAATTGGTCACTCCATGGGAGCTTTTGTTGCTGTGGTTCTTGCCGGCTTGTACCCCGATCGCGTCTCTCGAACCGTATTAATAGATGGGGGTATCCCCTTACCACTACCACCAGGAATGACGATCGAGCAGATTCTGCCTTTGGTGTTAGGCCCGGCTTTAGCTCGGTTAGCCATGAAATTTTCCTCAAAAGAGGAGTACCGCGATTTCTGGAAGTCCCAAGCCGCGTTTAATAAAGGCTGGACTCCAGCTATGGATGAGTATGTTGATTATGACCTAAGGGGTCATGCTCCAGAATTTCATGCCTCGACAAATGTGGAAGCCGTCATTGGTGATAATCAAAATATGTTTGGCGATACTCTCATCAGTGATTGCCTTAAAGGGTTGAAAGAGGAGGTTCTCTTTGTTAAGGCTGAACGCGGACTTCAAAACGAAGAGGGCGGACTGTATCCGATCCAGGTTCTACAACTTGTGATGCCTACATATCCCAAACTGAAGTTGGCAATGGTTCCTGATACAAACCATTATGACATTTTGCTCGAAGTATCCGGCGCCGAAAAGTGCGCACAACTTATTTATGGAGATCCGGAGTAAGCATGGGTCAGCTTCAAGGCCGCAGGGCTTTTGTCACTGGTTCTTTTCAAGGAATCGGTCTAGGAATTGCCACTGCGCTGGCGCGCGAAGGGGTGGATCTAGTCCTTCATGGATTGGCCGATCAAGCAACGATTGATTCCGCGATCGCAACCGTAACTGATGCTGGCGCCGGAAAAGTCGAGACTTTTGTTTCAGATCTACGAGACAGCTCGGCTACCGAAGATCTTATTCAGAAAATATTGTCAGGCGGCCCAGTAGATATTCTTTGCAACAATGCTGGGATTCAATTTACCGCCTCTACTGCAGAGATGCCACGCAGTAAATGGAACGACATCGTCGCGATAAATCTCTCCTCTGTCTTTGACACAATGCGTTTACTTTTACCTCACATGGCAGAACGGGGTTATGGTCGGGTAATCAACACTGCATCAGTTCACGGCCTGGTGGCTTCAGTTGCGAAGGCTCCGTACGTGGCCGCCAAACATGGAATTATTGGGATTACTCGGGTAACAGCTTTGGAGTACGCAGATGCAGGTACTCGTGAATCTGGCGGCGTAACGGTAAATGCAATCTGCCCTGGATGGGTTGAAACAGCCTTAATAGAGCCGCAAATCCAAGCCCGCGTTGATAAATTCAATGGCGATCGTGCTGCCGGTATTGCAGATTTACTCTCAGAGAAGCAGCCGTCTAGACGTATGTCGACACCAGATGACATCGGCCAAGTTGCACTCTTTCTCTGCTCTAAGTCAGCGCACAACATCACAGGAGCGGCAATTCCAGTCGATGGCGGGTGGACTTCTCAATGACATCATTCAAAGAGGCGGTCGCAGCAGAGCACCCGCTTCAAGTGGTTGGCACGATAAATGCAAACCATGCGTTGTTAGCCGAACGCGCTGGTTATACCGCCATCTATCTCTCCGGTGGTGGCGTTGCCGCAGGCTCCCTAGGTATACCTGATCTTGGAATAACGACTTTAGATGATGTACTTACGGATGTTCGTCGAATCACGAATGTTTGTGACCTGCCATTGCTGGTGGATGCAGATACCGGATTTGGACCTTCTGCTTTCAATATAGCCCGCACCGTAAAAGAACTTATTAAGGCCGGGGCATCCGCGCTTCACATCGAAGATCAAGTCGGTGCAAAACGATGTGGTCACCGACCCAACAAAGAATTAGTTTCGTTGGGTGAGATGAGTGATCGCATCAAAGCAGCGGTTGATGCTCGCACTAATGACAACTTCACCATCATGGCTCGAACCGATGCCTTGGCCAATGAAGGATTAGATGCCGCTCTTGAGCGCGCTCATGCGTATGTGCAAGCCGGCGCAGATATGATTTTTCCAGAAGCAATTACTGATCTTGAAACGTACAAAAAGTTTTCGTCATCACTCTCAGTTCCTATCTTGGCCAACATCACTGAATTCGGAAAAACACCACTTTTTACTGTTGACCAATTACGCGAGGCAGGAGTTGCCATCGTGCTCTATCCCCTCAGTGCATTCCGTGCCATGAACAAGGCGGCCGAACTTATCTACGAAACAATTCGCACAACGGGTTCGCAATCCAGCGTTATCGACACCATGCAAACCCGCGAAGAGTTGTACGAGAGAATCAATTACTACTCCTATGAATCCGCTCTTGATAAGTATCAAGAGGAGAAGAATTGACCGAATTCAAGGCTAAGAAGTCGGTCGCGCTCTCGGGGGTTCCGGCTGGGAATACAGCGCTCTGCTCGGTGGGCCGCAGCGGGAACGATCTCCACTACCGGGGCTATGACATCCTCGACCTAGCAAATTACTGCGTTTTTGAAGAGGTTGCATACCTACTTATCTATGGCCAACTCCCAACCGCATCTCAGTTGGCAGAGTACAAACGAAAACTGGTCAGCCTACGTGCGATCCCAGATCCACTGAAGCGCGTTCTTGAGCAGCTGCCAAAAGATACCCACCCTATGGATGTACTTCGCACTGGTGTCTCAATGTTAGGGACGCTCGAACCAGAACACCTCGATCATTCTGAAGTTGGCGCTCGTGAAATAGCAGATCGATTAATCGCGCTTCAACCCGGAATTTTGCTGTATTGGTACCACTATGCATTCAATGCCGTAAGGATCAGCGAATTTTCAGAGAGTTCTTCTATCGCGGGCCATTTCCTTTTTCTCTTACACGGCATGGTGACCCCTGCCGAGTGGGAGAAAGCAATGGATATCTCTCTCATTCTTTATTCCGAGCACGAATTCAATGCATCAACTTTTACCGCCCGAGTCATTGCTGGAACTGGTAGCGATATATATTCGGCGCTTGTCGGCGCGATAGGTGCACTCCGTGGACCAAAACATGGTGGCGCAAATGAAGTGGCTCTTGAAGTTCAGCAACGCTATTCCGACGCCGATGTGGCGGAAGCTGACATTCGAAATCGAGTCGCGAATAAAGAGGTCGTGATTGGGTTTGGCCATCCGGTTTACACAATTAGCGACCCTCGAAGTGACATCATTAAAAAGGTAGCAAAAGAATTAAGCGTAGATCAACCAATGTTGTATGACATTGCCGAACGCCTTGAAAAGACTATGTGGGAAATAAAAGGCATGTTTCCTAATTTGGACTGGTTCTCAGCTGTGGCCTATCACGCCATGCAGATCCCTACCTCTATCTTTACGCCGCTCTTTGTCATGGCGCGCACAACTGGTTGGTCGGCGCATGTAATTGAGCAAAGAATAGATAACAAGATTATTCGTCCCAGCGCCAACTACACCGGTCCTGAAGATTTAGCTTTCATCCCACCCGCTAACCGTTAGGAAATACATTGAGCAGCAGTGTTGTTAAAAATACCCATCCATTTGACCAAGAAATCGTCGATATTGTCGATTACGCGCTCAACTTTGAAATCACCTCCGATTTAGCCTATGAAACCGCATATAACTGCTTGTTAGATACTTTGGGTTGTGGGTTGGAAGCTTTGGAATACCCCGCTTGCACCAAATTAATGGGGCCACTTGTTCCTGGGACCACTGTTATAAATGGCGTACGCGTACCGGGCACTAATTACGAACTCGATGTAGTGCAAGGCGCTTTCAACATTGGCGCTGCAATTCGTTGGTTAGATTTTAACGACACGTGGTTGGCCGCTGAGTGGGGGCATCCATCGGACAACCTTGGTGGGATCTTGGCCACTGCGGATTGGCTTTCCAGAAGCGGCGCCAAATCACTAGTGATGCACGATGTTTTAACAGCGATGATTAAAGCGCATGAAATTCAAGGATGTATTGCCTTAGAAAATTCATTCAATAAAGTTGGACTAGACCACGTCCTTCTCGTAAAGGTCGCCACAACTGCGGTTGTGTGCCAACTTATGGGTCTCACCCGCGAAGAGACTTTAAATGCGGTTTCCCTTGCCTGGGTAGATGGTCAATCACTTCGAACCTATCGCCATTTCCCTAACGCAGGTTCGCGTAAATCGTGGGCTGCAGGCGATGCCACTTCTCGCGGCGTGAGGTTGGCCCTGTTGGCCAAGGCCGGAGAGATGGGTTATCCCACGGTATTAACTGCCAAGACCTGGGGTTTCTATGATGTTTCTTTCCAAGGCAGGCCTTTTAAGTTCCAACGTAAATATGGATCGTATGTAATGGAAAATATTCTTTTTAAAATTTCCTTTCCAGCAGAATTCCATTCGCAGACCGCTTGTGAAGCCGCTCTGACTCTTCATCATTGGATGCAAGCAAATGGCAAGTCGTCGGATCAAATAAAGAGAGTAACGATCCGAACACACGAGGCATGTATTCGCATCATCGACAAGAAAGGCCCACTAAATAATCCGGCTGATCGTGATCACTGCATTCAATATATGGTGGCTATCCCAATCATCTTCGGTCGCCTGACTGCCAAAGATTATGAAGACGATGTCGCGGCTGATCCCCGAATCGATTTACTGCGCGAAAAAATCACGTGTGTTGAAGATCCACAATTCACAGTTGACTATCACGACCCCGAGAAACGCTCCATTGCAAATGCCATAACAATTGAGTTTGAAGATGGCATCACATCAGATGAAGTAGTCGTCGAATACCCCATTGGCCACAAACGCCGGAGAGCGGAGGGAATCCCCCTCTTAATTGAAAAATATCGCATTAATTTGGCTCGTATCTTTAGTGCCGCCCAACAGGAGCAAATATTGGCCAAAACCCTCGATTTTGAGGGCTTATCTGCCATGCCCGTCGCTGAATTCCAGCAACTTTTCGTTAAGAACTGAGTGATGTCGTAAAGTATCGCCATTGTTTATCAATAAGTGACGAAATCTAGGAACCTTTCGAAAGGGTCAATATGTCCACAGCAATCCTGCATACCTCTATGGGTGACATCACCGTCGAGCTATTTCCAAATCATGCCCCCAAAACCGTAGCGAACTTCGTTGAACTAGCTTCAGGCGCTCGTGAATGGGTAGACCCACGCTCTGGTGAAAAAACCACAGCAAACCTTTATGACGGAACAGTTTTCCACCGCGTCATTGCTAACTTCATGATTCAAGGTGGCGACCCACTTGGCACTGGTACTGGTGGACCTGGTTATCGCTTTGCCGATGAATTCCACGGCGAATTGAACTTCGATCGCCCATATCTTCTTGCAATGGCAAACAGTGGTCCCGGAACAAATGGTTCGCAATTCTTTATTACCGTTGCACCAACCGCTTGGTTAAATCGCAAGCACTCCATCTTTGGTGAAGTCACTGACCCTGCTTCACAAAAAGTTGTAGACGCTATTGCCACAGCCAAGACCGCTGCTGGAGATCGCCCCGTTCAAGCAATCACCATTAACTCTGTAAGTATTACTGAATAAGGGTTTATTGGATGCGAAGAAAGTACACGCTCACTAATTGGCTGATTGCAATAATTTCTGCCTCGTATGTGATCGCAACTTATCTTCCTAATCTGACCAACCCGCCGGTTCAAGAACAGCTTTTCCTCATTCGCCGTGCCATCCTCAGCGATGGCGCGGTGCATGGAGTCGCAACCGGCGAGTGGTATCGCCTCATTACAGTTGCTTTAACTCATGGCAGTTTGACTCACCTACTTTTTAATATGTTGGCACTCTTCTCAGTAGGCACCCCAGTCGAACTCTTTTACGGCCGTCTCAAATTTTCACTTATCTTCACGGTCTCACTCATTACCGCCTCTGCCGCGTCATACGCCTTTAACCCTGAAAATGTCCCAGCAGTCGGAGCATCAGGTGCAATCTTTGGCCTCTTTGCAGCCATGTTGGTGACGGGGCGGCGCATGGGGGTTGACTACCGCAGTGTTGGCGGGGTGATCGCCGTAAACCTATTAATTACCTTTGTGGTGCCCAATGTCGATTGGCACGCCCATGTGGGCGGCATCATTGGCGGGGCAGCGGCTACTTACGCACTCCGGGCAAGCAAGAGATAGTTATCCACAGGAGTTATCCACCATGTGGAGAATTACACGAGTGTAATTAGCGCCAGCGAGTGGCAGTCTGGCGGGCTTTTAGCGCCAGCGAGTGGCAGTCTGGCGAGCTTTTAGCGCCAGCGAGTAGCGAGCGTAAAACCCACGGCGACGAAGCCGAAACCAACCACCATATTCCAGGCCCCGATATGGGGGATTGGGTATGAAGTCGAGCTAATGTAGAAGATAACGATCCAGATTAAGCCGGTCAGGAATGCGCCCACCATGGTTGGAGCCAGCCACTTAGGGCTCTCCTTGGGCAGGGAAGCTGCAGTCACAACCGGAGTTGGGTTGTGGTCCTTGTCCTTTTTGCGAACCTTCGATTTAGGCATAGGGCAAAGGTACTACAGAATAAAGCCATGAGTTCAGCCCCGCGGAAGATTCTGGTTGTTGATAACTATGACTCTTTCGTTTTCAACCTAGTCCAATACCTCGCCCAAATTGGCGCCGAGTGCACCGTTCGTCGAAATGATGAGGTCACTCTCGAAGAGGCAGCCACCTATGATGGAATTTTGATCTCTCCCGGACCTGGCACCCCCGAGACAGCGGGATTAAGTATTGAATTAGTGAAATTAGCCGCCGAAGAGAAGATCCCGCTTTTGGGAGTTTGCTTAGGACATCAGGCAATCGGAGTGGCATTTGGAGCCGTGGTTTCGCGTGCACCCGAACTCCTCCATGGAAAAACTTCGATAGTTCACCATGAAAATGTCGGCGTACTCAAGGACATCAAGTCACCTTTTATTGCAACGCGCTATCACTCTCTTGCCATTGAATCTGACACCGTTCCCGATGAACTTGTTGTAACTGGTCGAACCGATTCTGGAGTAATCATGTCAGTACAACATCGCACTCTTCCGATTTCTGGGGTGCAGTTCCATCCTGAATCGGTATTGACAGAACATGGCCATCAAATGTTGGGCAACTGGTTAGTGATCTGTGGTGACGCAGATGCTCGTGAGCGATCTGAAGGATTGTCCCCGGTAGTAAATAAAGGTTAGTTCGTCGCTTTATTTACAGTGATGGTGACAGAGCTTCCAATATTTTGTGTAGTTCCTTCGTCCGGCGCTTGAGCTAAAACTGTATCTAACGGTTGGTTAGGGTCGAAGGCATCAACTTCTTGGACCAAGAAGCCGGCTTGAGTGAGAACTGTTCGTGCCTGAATTTCAGTAAGTCCAACCAAGTGAGGCACCTGCAAATTCCCACTTGCGATCTGAAGCGTGACACCACTTCCAGCAACAATCGTGCTTCCCATACCTGGAACGACACTAAGAACTGTTCCTGGTGCTTGATTGGAATCCACGGGGATTGCTTGTGAAATGACAAGTCCTGCAGATGCCAAACTTAAGCGGGCTTCTTCTAAGGTCTTACCTACAAGATCGACCGGCACGGTCGTGTTGCCCGGGCCGTCAGAGATCGTCAGCGTTACGGCACTGCCGCGCGCAACTTTTGTTGTGGCTAGAGGAACTTGATCGGCGATGCGATCCTTAGGAATGTGCGAGTTTGGTGCGTGTTGGTAAGTAATAGTGAAAGCGCCAAGGAGAGCATTTGCTTGGTCTTGAGTTAGCCCCACGACGTTAGGAACAGTCAAGGGAATGACTGTCGCGGTCCTATTGCTCAGCCCAAAAAAGAGCGCACCACCCAGCGCAAGCAGCGCAAGAACCGGAACAAAAATCTTCCACTTTGATTTCTTTACTTTTCTAATTTTCGTGGTGACCGATTGCCCCCGAAGAACTCGCTGGAGATCAACCAACATGTCAGCGGCTGTCTGATAGCGATCGGCAGGATTCTTGGAAAGTGCAACGGCAAGAATTGTGTCTAGATTGGGGTCCAAACCTTCAACCATTTCAGAAGGAGCATGAAACGGCATGGAAACATGCTGATATGCAATAGAGACGGGGGTATCGCCACTAAACGGCGGCTGCCCCGTAAGCAGTTCGTAGAGCAGGCATCCCACCGAGTAAATATCGCTACGACGGTCTGCAGTTTCGCCAGTTGCTTGTTCTGGTGATAAATATTGAGCCGTTCCAACAACATTCCACGTGTTGGTCATCGTCGCGCCGATGTCATCAAGTGCGCGCGCAATTCCGAAATCCATAACTTTTACGTCGCCAGTTTCGGTCAGCATAATGTTGGCTGGCTTTATATCGCGGTGAACGATGCCATTGGAATGGGAATATTCCAACGCTTCCAATACACCACTGACAATTCTTAGCGCTCGATCGGTTGAAATACTTTCGCCTTCGCGAATGAGGTCACGCAAGGTATGTCCGATAACTAATTCCATAACGATGTAGGAGTCACCGTTCTCATCACCAGAATCGTAAACAGCAACAATTCCCGGATGGTTTAATCCTGCGGCAGCAAAAGCTTCTTTACGAAAACGTGCGACAAATGATGGGTCTCGCGCCAAATCACTTCGCAATATCTTTATGGCAACACTGCGCGATAATCGAAGATCTTGACCAATATAAACATCGGCCATTCCCCCGGTACCAATCATTTCACCTAGGGAATATCGATCACCCAAAATTTTATTCACGAGCAGCGCCTAACAAAACCAAGTCAGAAGCATCTGAAGATGCGCTGGTCACTTCAACCCAAAGGATTGTTATGTTATCTGGAGCGCCTTTAGCCTTCGTGGCGGCAATTAAATCGGCAACAACATTCTCGTTTTCTGATTTCTTTAAGATTGCGGTCATCTCGACTTCAGAGAGCACACTAGAAAGCCCATCGCTGCATACTAAAAATCGATCGCCAATTTCGGTCGGGTAACTGACCAAGACTG
>CANBRH010000023.1 GCA_947371865.1 Actinomycetota bacterium | reverse complement strand
CCATCTCGAAAATCAAATACTTGAGCACTGGAAGTCAGCTCGAGTCCACCTGCGAAGACCCGGTAGCCCGAAGCCACCATTTTGTCATTGAGGTCGTCGATAGCCGCTCGTTCGGCCGAACTATGTTCGCGGGAATGATCGTCAATTACTGAGATCTGAAATTTCATACGTGAATGTTACATATCTGAGTCGAATTTAGACAGTATGAGTGATTATCCCCAATAAAATGGCGGAATGAACGATTATGACGAGGAAGTTCAGCGGCGCTGAGGCGACACGGACGCTTTTAAACAATCCTCTGAAAGAACTTCTCAGTACTCGAAAGCTGATTTTGCAGCGGCCAAGATTGATCAAGAAGCTGCGACGGAACTTTTCGTCTATGCCTTTGGAAATAGTCTTCCCTTCACATCACCCAAAGCGCAGGCAGCAGTCGTCGCCCACCGCGAAGCAATAACGAAGTGGTTTTACGAGTGCTCGGTAGAGATGCAGAAGAATCTGGCACAGATGTACATTTCAGATAAGAGATTCAAGGAGTATTACGACGGCCGAGTTCGAGGTCTATCTCAATATGTCCACGACGCCATCATGGCTCAGTAGTGTGGTTTGAGAGTGAGCCCTTTAAAAACAATTAATTCAAACAAATTTGCCGTTGTTGCAGTCCTGGCCTCCGGAATCTGCTTCGGAACCACCGGCACTAGCCAGAGCCTTTATGGAAAAGGAATCAACCCGCTGGCCATTGGCAGTTCTAGACTGTTGATTGGTGCAATTGCTTTATGGCTACTTTCTATACGTGACAAAACAAAACTTAAATTTCCTAAAGGCCAGCTTTGGATTTGCGCTGTTGGTGTTGCGGTTTATCAATTGGCATTCTTTTCAGCAGTTCACCAAACTGGAGTAGCGATCGCCACCATTACTGCCCTTGGCAGCGCCCCAATTTTTACCGGACTCTTTTCCTGGATAACTGGTCATGAGAAACCCACCAAAACTTGGGTGATAGCTACCTCTATCACCACCATTGGGATCTTTGCTATAAACACTCATGACGCAGAGTCCCAGATCAAGGTATCAGGGATCTTGCTGGCGCTGTGCGCTGGGGCTGGATTTGCCTCCTTCAACGTGGCTGGGCGAAAAGTTCTCACCACCAACTACCCATTGAGCCATTTCATTTCCAGAAGTTTTGCTCTTGCCGCTCTCCTCATCTCGCCATTCATCTTCACCCAGAACCTTCATTGGATTACGACAATGCAAGGAACTGGTTTGATTCTTTGGCTTGGACTTGTAGCGACCGCACTTGCCTACACGCTCTATTCATTTGGCCTCACCCATATAAAGGCTAGCAACGCCTCTACCTTGGTGCTGGCAGAACCTGTAACGGCCACAATTCTTTCCGTCACGGTATTGCACTATCACTTGAATTTTACGAGTTGGCTTGGAGTAACTCTTGTGATTTCCGGGTTGGTGTACCTGGGAGTGAATGCTTGATTCGCACAAGAACAGCGGTTACTTCTGCTTATTGAGGTCACCAAGATGGGTGTGTTTGAAATCCGAATCGTATTTCAGCCCATATCCGAAGCATCTGTCCCACCCAATATGACCCAGCCAAATAATACCAATTGCCATGCTCAGTTTACTGTCGGCTCTCCAAGCCAGGAGAATCACCAATGCTGGCGCGAAATAACTATGCCCCAAGTTATAGAAGAAAGCCCCAATCTTTGTGTTAGCTAAATAGCCCAACATGAAAATATCTGGGACGAGGAGAAGTAAGGGGTAAAGCCACCACTTCTGATGCTGCCCAAAGAAGAGGACGATGGTTGACACAAGTAACACAAGTCCTTCAAAACGCAGCCATAACTTTGGCTTGCCAGAAACGAATGGTGAAGGCACGGGCTTATCCATTTTCAGTAAGAGCGGCAAAGTCTTTCTTGACTTTGTTATACCAACTCATTCCACCAATTGGATTCTTCCAACGTCCTTTCATGGCTTTGAGAGCTTCTTCGTGGGCTAAATCTCCCGCCGTGACCGCTTCCCGCAAATGTTTGTCTTGGGATTTGATGATCACATTTGCATCTTCACCGGAGTGAACCAAATCGCAAGGTCCACCGAGTTGCTTGCATGTCATAGATTTCATTCACGAATTCAATCACGAAACCTCGAGCTAAAGCCGTTTTAATTGGATCTCAGAATTTTCTCAAAGGGGTGGCTTTTTCAACTTAATTCACGTAAGCCGGTGGAACGTTTGAGAAAGGAATAGCAAATATCCGAAGTGTTCCAGTCATGATAATCCGCTGTCTTTTCGAAAAACATGTGCGAGTGCATTCGCATGGCCGTGACCCATTTCAAACTTCTCCTTAAGATGTGCGACTTGTTCCATGTGAGCTAGTTTCGCGACTTTCTTGAGTTCTTTCATCCAATAATCGATTGGCTTGCCATATTTCTTTTCTATAGAAGGAAAATAGGAAGCCGGTCCCGTTAATTTCTGCTCTGCCATAGGAAAATCGTAAATGATCCCAGGACCTAATGACCGGAAACTTTTCTGGCTATTTCCAAATAGAGCGGGATTCCGATCAGCAAATTAAATGGAAAAGTGACGCCGATGCTAGACATTAGAGCTAGCGGAGCATTCGCCTCAGGTAATCCCACCGAGACCGCTGCCGGAGCGGCAATATAAGAGGCGCTGGCACATAAAACTCCAAGAACCGTTGCTCCCCCGATAGAAAGACCGACCAAGTGCCCAACTAATATGCCCAAGCTTCCTGCAAAGATTGGGAAGAGGAGAGCGAAAACCCCAACCAAAGCGCCGACTTTTCGGATTTCACCCCAGTTGCTCCCGGCCAGATATCCCAGGTGCAACAAGAAAAGAGTCAAGAAACCTGATTGAAGATCTATGAAAAATGGCGAGACCTTCAGGTAGCCAGCCTGGCTGGTCGTTGCCCCGATGACCAGTCCCCCGACTAGAAGAAGAATGGTTTTTCCGGTCACGACTTCTTGGAATGTCTTGCCCCACTGAACGCTCTTATCGCGGTGACGAGAGCCCAAATAAACGCCCACCACAATTCCCGGAATTTCTAAGATCGTCAAAAGTGCCGTAGCGAAGCCCTCAACCTTTACTCCGCTGTTTTCTAGGAAGAGTAGGGCAGCTGAAAAAGTAACCAGGGATGTTGACCCATAGTGCGCCGCTATGGCCCCTCGATCGATATCACTTATTTTTCTCACCAGTTTCAGAGCGGTAAATGCAAGGAGAGGAACAAGAATCCCAAGCCCCAGGGTTGCAAAGGCAGGTCCTGCAAAACTACCGAAAGCCGTGCCTTTCAAGGCATGGCCTCCTTTGAGACCAATCCCGAATAGCAGAAATATGGAGATCATTTGATATATCGGCTCGGGAATTCGGACATCACTCTTGATCCTGGCCCCTAAGAAACCGAGGATAAATACCAACACCGCCACGGAAGTCAAGTTGGTGATTGCCACTGAAGTTGAACTCATTTCACGCTCCTTTGAATGGGTGGCGTGACAATACCAGAAATCTATTTCAGGTATCAAATTGCTGGTATAGTTTCCCCATGACCCCAGCATCGGAAATCAGCCGTGAATGGACCTTTCTCTCCAACCATGGACATGTTCTAGTACACCTCAGTCGATACCCTGATTCACGTGTTCGCGATATCGCTGACACGGTCGGAATAACCGAGAGAAGCGCACAAGCCATACTCGCCGATCTTGAAGAATCTGGATATGTGACCATAACCCGAATCGGGCGTAGAAATAGTTACAAAGTAAATGCTGGACAAAAATTCCGTCACCCCTCGGAGGCAAGTAAACCGATTAGTTCGTTACTAAAAATATTTACCTGAGATGTCACTCTCTATCGAGAAGTGGCGCTTAATGGAGAGCTGCGGTTTCCCTGATTAATTTCACTGTAATCTCTGGATGGTTCCACATGATCACGTGGGCACAATTTTTAACACGGATCCATTGGGCATGCAACGGTGCGACCGATTTCTCTTGAGCCAAGGATTCAGGAAGAGTTATATCTCCGTCACCAAAGACAATGGATAGGCTTACTTTTGGATCAACATAAGCATCAAATTTTCGTCCGCGTATTCCCTTCCACAAAGGTCGATAACCTTTAGAACGTGCCATCGCAATCACAGAATCACGGCACGTTTCATAACTGAGATCGCGCCACAGATGCGTTATTTTTCTGTAGCCAATCGCCTTCAGTGGTGCCAAATGAAAAGCAATAGGCATAAAGAATTGTGAAATTTTGGCCAGAATTCTGGCATCAATACTTGGCGGAATAACCATTGTTGGGGCTTCAAGCCAAAGTCCGGCTGGCGCCAACGCCGTAACGCTTGCAACGCGATCGGGGGCGAGGGCAGCCATTTCAAGTGAAATCCAACCACCAAGTGAATTTCCAGCCACATGCATTTTATGTACGTTGTGCATGTCCTTCATAAAATCGAGAATCAGTTGACCTAGTGACCGAGGGTCGTACTTTTCGCTTTCAGCCAAATCCGCGTCGCCATGGCCAGGAAGGTCAATGGAATAAACAGTGAAGTCATTTACTAAATCAGGAATCAAGCTCTTCCAAATAGTGCCCGCAGAACCCAAGCCATGCACTAAAACGAGCGCGGGCTTGGACTCTTCGGCGATAAATACTTTTGAAGCAATGCTCACGGGGGCAATTATGAAGGAGAACTACCAGAACTTCTCTTTGATTATTAATGCTTGAAAAGGGTCGCAATCACTCGCCAAATAGGTCAGCGAACGCCCACAGATCAAAATCATCGAGGCTTATTGAGGAGTAGCCCCGGGCTTCAAGGGCTGATACCAACTGAGCTCTATGTTCAGTGGCATGATGAATGGCCTGAAAGATGATGGTTGAACGAGAGCGCTCAATTAATTCACCTTCCACCTCACGGTAGACGACTCCTTCTTCTTCGAAAGATTCATCGAGAAGCGTGCGATCGGCAATTTTCAGCGCTTCAATTAACGGCAAAATGTCTGAACTTCTGGCCGGCGCCGTTTCGCTTTGAATATACGCCTCACGTTTTGGTTCACCTTGGCGCGCAATTTCCGGGGTTCGCATTTGTAGTCGATACCCGTAGAAATGGGATGAACGAACATAATGATGAATTATTTCTCGAACAGTCCATTCGGGATTTACCACATATGCGCCTAAAGCTTCATCAGGCAACAAAGCCACTTGGGAAAGAATCTCTGTATTTGCCCAAGCCATATGTTTGAGCAGCTTTTCGGTACTGATCATGGCGTAACCCTAATTCCTAACGACATGTCAAGACACCCCATTTTTTTAAAGATTGAGGAACATTTCCCTTGTCGCTTCCTAAATATGGAGCGTTTTATCAATTTGCAACGTGTGTGTAATCCCCAGGTGTTCAATCCGAATAAATCCCATCGACTCCCAAAAAGGCTTTGCTTGTACCGATGCTTGGGCATTGCAAGTCACTACATCAGCAAATTGGGATGCGTTTTCTATTAGGCGCACTGCGATTGCGGTGCCTATTCCCCGATTTCTGAAATCAGGATGAATATAAAACCTCGTAACCCTTAGCGCGCCGGGAAAATCCCGACATTTCACTACCCCTCCAACTCCAACCGTCTTTCCACCAATCTGTGCCACACAGAGTTCTTCACCTTCCCCATCAAAAAGTGACTCGCCATCCGTCCACTGCCGTACCAATTTGGAAATATTTTGTACATTTTCGTGGATCGAAGTCGGTACAAGCTCCTGAAGAACTCCCGGCATCAATGGACGAGCGTCGATTATCAGCACGCCCATTCAGGGCTTACTCCTATTGGCAACGAAAATTTGAACATAAGTCTTACCGTTGCCGAAGTAGTGAAAAATTATGAATTCCAACCCAGGCTATCCCAATGCTCAACGACTGGTGGCTTTGCAAAGAATTCTCCGATAATCGCCCGCCATTGAGGAAACAAGGGGCCTTCTCGAAACCCAACTGTGTGGTCTTCTAATGTCTCCCATTGGATGTGGAAGGTATATGTGTTCGGCCTCTCGATTCCTTTGTGCAATTGAAAATCTTTGAATCCCACAGCCTTGGATAGGACTTCTGCTACAGCTCTCCTCACGGCCAATTCAAATTCAGAATGCCGCGCAGGAGCTACTTCGATGAATGCAATTTCAAGTGCCATGGAAAGAGTATAAGGAGGTGCGGAACAGGGACTCTATAAAAGCATTTCCAAATGTGCTTTGGTTTCCGGCCATTCGGGGGAAATTACCGAAAAATAGACTGCGTCGCGCCAACTTCCATCCCGGCGCCTTTTGTCATGGCGAATGACGCCCTCTCGCTTGGCCCCGATTCGTTCGATGGCCGCCAATGATCTCGCGTTTGTGCTGTCTGCTTTTATGAGAACGCGTTCGCATCCCAGCACCTCGAAGGCGTGGCGTAATAGGAGATACTTACACTGAGTATTAACTCCTGTCCGGCGCACAGATGCAGCGTAAAAGGTCGATCCAATCTCTAGCGACTTTTGCTGATCATCTCGATCCAAATATGAGGTCGATCCAACTACCTGGCCAGTCTCTTTGAGAACGACGGCAAAGGTATTGCGCTTGCTATGACCTTCGAGAGTTAGCCTCGATGAGATCAATTTTTTCATTTCAGTTGGTGATTGAGGGATTGGCTCGGTGACCCATATCCATTTCCATAGATCATCATCACCTGACGTATTGACCCACAGATCATCGGCATCAGATTCTTGGAGAGGTCGCAAAAGAACCAGATCGCTTTCGAGAATTATCTCCATTCACCTTACTTTCTTTATTCCGGTACTTGAGTCCATCCAATAAAAGTAGTTCCTTACAAACCGCTGCGTAAGATCTTTTCCATGGGGCGTCCCTTAGCGAGCTCATCAACCAATTTGTCCAAGTAGCGAATCTTCAACATCAAGGGATCGGAAATTTCCTGGATCTTCACGCCGCAGATCGTTCCTGTTATAAGAGAAGCATTTTTATGCACTTTAGCCGCGGCAAAGAACTCTCGAATAGTCGTTTGGTTCTTAATATGTTTCTTGAGAGAAGCTTCGCTGAAACCCGTGAGCCACTTAATGACTTCATGAAGTTCTTCTTCAGAACGTCCTTTTCTCTCCACCTTGTTGACGTAAGCCGGGTAGACGTTTGAGAAAGGCATCTCATATAGCTTGCTCATGAAAAAAAGTATAGTAAGAAGAGTCGCCCTATAAGCCGGATCCTGTCCATCTTTCGATTGGATCACCATCCATCTAGTTCTGCAATTGCTCGCAGAATCAAGCAACCTACCCGATAGCTCGAACGAGCAGTTCTCAAGCGCTATCAATCTGGTCTTGCTCCAAGTGGGGTTTGCCTAGCCATCCATGTCGCCATAAATGCTGGTGGTCTCTTACACCACCGTTTCACCCTTACTCACTATTGCTAATGAGCGGTCTATTTTCTGTGGCACTGTTCCCGCGGGTTTCCCCGGGTGGGCGTTACCCACCACTTTGCTCTGCGGAGTCCGGACTTTCCTCGGTATGTAAACATAACGCGGTGATCCAGGCGACTCTTCTGTTCGCCAATGATAGTGGCCTTGGCTACCCCCCGAGCGAGGGAAAATCTATGAACAGCACGCTCGAATCTGGAATGTGAAAAGAGCTGCAGCGGGGTTCCCCCCACCACCGCAATCTGACACTGCCTAGCCTAAAGACACCTGCACGAATTGCAGGCCAACAAGGAAGTGTCATGTCAGCAAATTGTTCAAAAGTCCCGCTCGTTGAAAGGCGGTTCGTGAATGCACTCGCCCTCATGTTGGCAACCACGTTTTACGTTGCCGATTGTTCAACTGCCATTGCTTCAACAAATCGACATTCAACTTCCCTTTTCAAAGTCGGACCAGGTGCCACCGATTCACCAATTGCAACGCCGAGTGAATCCTCCTCCGATTTCTCGACCCCTGTGGCAACCCCAAGTGGCCTTGCTACTTCAATACTTGTGCCGATTGCAGCACCGTCTCCAATTAAGATCATCAAAGGAACTATTAAATCGAGACTTATAGCAAATCATTTGTATCAGCTAGTTGTTACATCCAATGCAAAAAGTTTGCCTTTCACAATTGTTGCTTCAAAGTTGGGATCGAAGTCATTTAAAGTCAATGGGATAACTTATCCGTCGGGCTATGGGCAAGTTTCGTTGAAAGGAAACTTGGCAGGTTATTCCTTAAAGCTTTACTTCTTAACCTAGGGACAGTGGAGGGAAGTAAATCATTCGGCGGGCTGTTCGCTCATTGAAAAGAGAGCGATCAACCCGTCGGATGGCCAAATCTTTATAGTGGTAATACTGCAAGGTGCGATATCAACGTGAAAAATGCTTTCAATGGGAGTCGAAAGCGCAACACAGACTGCCCCTTTAATGACAACGTTGTGAGTTACTACAGCAACCTTTTCGCCAGGGTACTGCGCTGCAATTCTGCGAAGTGCACTTCCAGCGCGTTCAGAAGTGGCTGCATAAGACTCTCCCCCTCCTTGCTTGTACCAAGGATCGGCGACCCACTCTTTGAATTCTGCCGGATATTTCTCTTCAACTTCTAAAGGTGTTAAGCCATCCCATTTACCAAATGATGCCTCTTTGAAATCCTCATCAATAGTCGGCTCTAATGGGATTGTTTTAATTATTTCCTCAGCCGTGTCACGAGTTCGTTGCAAAGGTGAAACCAACAAGATCTTCGGTTCACGCGGTGCTAGCAAGGCGGCAACGGCACGAGCTTGCGCACGACCGCGCTCAGTCAATCCAGGGTTAGAACCGTCAGAACCCGAGAAGCGACGTTCGGGCGTCAGCGGCGTCTCGCCATGACGGACAAGATAAATAGTCGTTGGTACTTCAGACGAAAGCATCCGAGAGTGCAGGAAATTCTTTTGAATATATTTAATCTCGGCTACTTCGCCATCTAGAGCCTTGTTGGCCAAGCGATCGGCATGTGAATTTAAATCACGTGGAATCCAGGAAAATGTAATCAGCGCGATGGGATGAATGCTCCGTGCTTTCTTGGCTAAGTCGCGCATATCGGGATGCTTGATCTGCCACCGGCCAGACATTTGCTCGACAACAAGCTTGGAATCCATCTTTACATCAATCGTCGCATCGGGATCTAAAGCGTGAGCTGCTTCAAGACCTGCAATAAGACCGCTGTATTCTGCGACGTTATTTGAGGCAATACCAATTGGTTGAAAGAGCTCTTTTAGAATCTTGCCATCTTCGCTAACGACTGCGCCATAAGCGGCCGGGCCAGGATTACCACGGGATCCACCATCGGCTGTAATAGTGAAATGGCGAGCCATAGTTAAATGCGAACCAATATTCGTCGGCACTCTTCGCAACGTAATACTTCTTCAACATCCAAAGTTTTGATGCGTTCGATTTCAATCGCGTTAATGGCAAGGTGACAACCACCGCAGGAATTTCCCAAAAGCAACGCTGCGCCCACGCCAGCATTGCTTGCACGAATTTTTTCGTAGAGTTCTACAAGAGTTGGGTCGATCTGAGGAACCAGGGAGCGACGTTCCAATTCTTTTTCGGCAATCTCTTTTTCAATTTCAGTAATGCCATTTTCGAGTCGAATATTGAGCTCGAGTTCTAACTTTTGTAGCCCGATTTCGTCATTGCGAAGTTCATCGACTCGGGTCTTAACTGCGTCGTAGCGCATCATGATCTCAAGTTCGAGATCTTCCAGCTCAGATTTGCGCTTACTTAACGTCCCGACTTCGTGTTGCAGTTGTTCGAGTTCTTTCGGCGAAGCACTGCCTGAAGCCAATCTAGCCTCATCTTTTGCGATGCGATCTGAAACTTGTTCAACCTCTAACTCGCTGCGACGCAGGTCGATGGCGGCATCTGCAAGTTCGGCTTCCACAATGGCAAGTTCAGCAGCGCTGGTTGCCAAACGAGCATGAATGGCGGTGATTTGCTCTCGTTCTGGCAAGGTCGCCAAACGGTGGCGAGCGCTCATCAAGGCGGTATCAATTAATTGCAGGTCTATGAGTTGAGATTGATGTTGGGGCGTAGCCTTCATTCGACTCATCCCTTCACATCTTTCCACCACATCTGTCGGTGGTGGGCGCTGAGGGGATCGAACCCCCGACATCCTCGGTGTAAACGAGGCGCTCTACCGCTGAGCTAAGCACCCTTGCTGGTTAAGGCTATGTAGTTCTAGTCGTGCGTACTTGCTTCGAAAGGTCTTCTCCGAGTCCCTGCGAGCGCCCCACTCTACTAGGCGAGGCGCTGCAGCGGAAAATTCGGCTTAGAGACTGGCGAGAACAGCCTTGTAGTCGCCGGCATTACGGGCATCGCCCAGGCCATTAACGACCTGCCAGCGAAGAATCCCCTCTTTATCGACGATAAAGGTGCCTCGGACAGCGCAGCCACGTTCTTCATCAAATACGCCAAAGGCCTTTGAAGCGGCGCCATGTGGCCAGAAATCGGTGAGAACTGGGAATTGATATCCCTCTTTTTCAGCAAATGCTCGTTGCGAGAACATGTGATCACACGAGATGGTCAGCAGTTCGGCGTTGTCATTTTGGAATGAGCCGAGGTCATCGCGCATCGCGCAGAGTTCGCCCGTGCAGGTTCCGGAGAAGGCAAAGGGATAGAAAACAATGACAACGTTCTTCTTACCCTTGAAGGAAGAGAGAGAAACGATCTGTCCGTTCTGGTCCTTGAGTGAGAAATCAGGAGCTGGAGTACCAAGTTCTAGTGCCATGAAGAAACCTTTCAGCTGGAAAATCGTTATTGGCCCACTCTATAGAAACTCGCGCCGAAATTCCGATCGAGGAAAAGGGCTATTTACGGCTGGATTTGCGGGCAACCAGGCGGGTAGCGGTCCAATCCACCGAAGCGGCGAAGGAGACGGTCTGAGAGAGGCCAGCTGTAGGAGCCGCATCCTGTATGTCGCTGGGTTCGACGTGGCCGGTGCGCCCAGCTTTAGGCGTCATCAGCCAGATGGAACCGGAGTCGGCCAAGAAGGTAAGGGCATCGACTAATTCATCCACCAAGTCGCCGTCGTCATCGCGCCACCAGATCAACACTGAGTCCACAACTTCGTTGGAGTTGGCGCCTAAAAGATCGCTGCCCGTCTTTGCGATGAGCGATTGGCGCAGGTCTTGGGCCACATCAGAATCAGCACCAACCTCAAGAATGAGTTGGCCGGGCTCTATGCCCATGCGGTCAACCGAACTGGTCGCTCCATGCGGGGACGAGATCAAGCCTGGGCCTCCTTCACCCCCATAGTCCACCCAACCTTGGCCTCCTGCGCAAGTGCCTAATGGATATTTCACGGTAGATTTCTCGCTGGAGTGCTCAGTGCTGAGCGAAGCGAATTTGTGGATTAGAGAGATTGAAGGCATGAGCATTAAATTTGAGCCGAGCCACCTGATTGACCAACTTGTCGATACCGATCCTCAGGAAACCGCGGAATGGCAGCAGTCGCTAGACGCTGTTTTGAAAGCAGCCGGTCCGGTCCGAGCCCGCTATCTGATGCTCAACCTCCTCAACCATGCTCAGTCCAAGGATCTGGAAGTCTCTGAACTTCGCGCGACTGATTACATCAACACCATCCCGCCCACGGGAGAGCCAGATTTTCCGGGCGACGAGGAGATCGAACAACGTATTCGGCGCATGATGCGCTGGAATGCCGCCATCATGGTGCATCGCGCTCAACGCCCAGGCGTCGGAGTCGGCGGTCACATCTCTTCCTACGCTTCCTCAGCTTCGCTCTACGAAGTTGGCTTTAATCATTTCTTCCGTGGCAAGGATCATCCTGGCGGAGGCGACCAAATTTATTTCCAGGGTCACGCAAGCCCCGGCATGTATGCCCGCGCTTTTCTTGAAGGTCGTTTAACTGAACATCAGATGGATGGTTTCCGCCAAGAACTTTCCCATGAAGGTGGCGGACTCTCTTCCTACCCGCACCCTCGGTTAATGCCCGAATTTTGGCAATTCCCCACCGTGTCGATGGGTCTTGGACCACTGAATGCAATTTACCAAGCGCGCTTTAATCGCTACCTCCACGGACGTGGAATCAAAGACACCAGCCAGCAACGCGTCTGGGCATTTCTGGGTGATGGCGAAACCGATGAACCCGAAACTCTCGGCGCCATCAGCTTGGCTGCGCGCGAAGGCTTAGACAATTTAACTTTCGTCATCAACTGCAACTTGCAACGCCTCGATGGCCCGGTACGCGGTAACGGAAAGATTATTCAAGAACTCGAATCCATCTTCCGTGGCGCGGGTTGGAACGTCATCAAGGTTGTCTGGGGCCGCCAATGGGATGAACTAATAGCTAAAGATCGCGAAGGCGCTCTGGTTGACCTCATGAACCGCACCACCGATGGTGACTATCAAACCTTCAAGGCTGAGAGTGGCGCATACGTGCGCGAAAACTTCTTCGGTCGCGATCCACGCACTGCAGCGCTTGTTGCTGATTGGACCGATGATCAAATTTGGGCGTTGCGCAGAGGCGGCCATGATTACCGCAAGCTGTACGCCGCCTATAAAGCTGCTACCGAATCCAATGGACGCCCTACAGTCATCTTGGCCAAGACCGTTAAAGGCTGGACTTTAGGCTCTTCATTTGAAGGTCGTAACTCGACCCACCAAATGAAGAAGATGACTCACGACGATTTGCTGCAATTCCGTGATCGCTTGCACATTCCGATTGCTGATGAATTAATCGATGCCAAACTTCCACCGTACTACCACCCAGGTGTCGACTCTCCTGAGTACAAGTACATGATGGAACGTCGCAACAATTTAGGTGGCTCCGTCCCAGCTCGTCGCAAGGTCTCCAAGCCATTGGCTCAGCCGCCCATTGAGACATATGAATCAGTCAAGCGTGGCAGCGGAAATCAAGAAGTTGCTACGACCATGGCTTTCGTTCGCTTACTGAAAGATCTCATTAAAGATCCTGAAATTGGCAAGCGTTTTGTCCCGATCATCCCTGATGAAGCTCGCACCTTCGGTATGGATTCACTCTTCCCATCGTTGAAGATTTATTCACCATTGGGCCAGACCTACACGTCGGTCGACCGCGAACTCATTCTTTCTTATAAGGAATCAACTTCTGGCGTCATCTTGCACGAGGGCATCAACGAAGCAGGATCAGTTGCTTCCTTCACCGCAGTTGGATCTTCGTATTCAACGCACGATGAACCAATGATTCCGATTTACATCTTCTATTCGATGTTTGGTTTCCAGCGCACCGGAGATGCATTCTGGGCAGCTTCTGACCAACTGGTTCGTGGCTTCGTACTTGGCGCTACTGCCGGACGCACCACGCTCAATGGCGAAGGTCTCCAACACGAAGATGGCCACTCACATTTGCTGGCTTCCACCAACCCTGCCGTTGTTGCCTATGACCCGGCCTTCGGTTACGAAGTAGGACATATTGTTCGCGATGGTCTTCGCCGCATGTATGGTGAAAACAGTGAGAATGTGTACTACTACCTCACCGTTTACAACGAGCCTTATGTCCAACCAGCCGAGCCTGAAAACCTCGATGTTGCCGGGTTGCTCAAGGGTATTTATCTCTACGCACCTGCCACCGCCAAATCCAAACGACGGGCTCAGATCTTGGCCTCCGGCGTTGCCATTAACTGGGCGCTCAAAGCTCAGAAGCTCTTGGCAGAGGATTGGGGCATCAGCGCCAACGTCTGGTCCGTTACTTCTTGGAACGAACTTCGTCGCGATGGTCTAGAAACCGATCGCTTCAACATGCTCAATCCCGATAACCCACGCAGCGCTTTTGTCACCAAGAAATTGCGCGGCCAAGATGGTCCGGTCATTGCCGTCAGCGACTTTATGCGAGCAGTCCAGGATCAAATCGCCCCTTGGGTCGAGCAAGACTTCTTTGGTCTTGGCACTGACGGTTTTGGTCTTTCTGATACGCGAGGTGCGCTCCGTCGACACTTCAAAGTTGATGCCGAATCCATTGTTTTGGCTACGCTTTCGCGCATGGTCGAATCCGGTGAACTCAAGCATCGAGTCTTGAAAGAAGCCATCGATAAGTATTCGATCAATGACGTCAAGGCTGCTGATCCGGGCAATACCGAGGGCTCTGGATGATCGGCCGCTTTCCCATCGTAGATATCTCCCCCGTAGTACATTTCGGTGGAGAAATAATCGGTGTGAAAGCCGTTCCATTCGAGCGGATCACCATCTCTGCCGTGGTCACTCGAGAAGGACATGATGCGTTAGGTGTTCACGCCCTACTTTTTGACCCATCTGGGGCAGAAATCCAACGAGTTCCGATGCACGAAGTTTGGCCCGGAACAGACCGTTACGAGGCGCAGGTCCAACCAACAGATATCGGACACTGGTCTTTTGCCATCGAGGCGTTCGATGACCCGTTCCATACCTGGCACCACGACTCCAGTATCAAAATTCCAGCCGGCATCGATACCGAACTGTGCTGCACCATTGGCGAACTTCTCCTCACCGAAGCACTGAGCGCTGATAAAGATGCGAAGTCATTACTTGCCCCAGCTATGAAGGCTTTAGCCAATAAGAAGCTATCTCACACTGAACGTTTTGATGCTGCAACTTCGCCAGAAATTCTTGAGTACTTCCACCATCACCCCATCCGTAGATTCGTAACGACCTCGGCGCAATTACCTATCCGCGTTGAACCCACCCGAGCGCTTGTCGGATCCTGGTACGAATTCTTTCCGCGCAGTGAAGGCGCAATTCGCAATAGTGATGGCTCGATTTCTTCCGGCACCTTTGCCACCGCGATCAAGCGATTGCCCGCCGTTGCCGCTATGGGTTTTGATATTTTATATTTGCCGCCCATTCATCCCATTGGAAAGAGTTTTCGAAAAGGCAAGAACAACACTTTAAATCCAACCGAGAGTGACCCCGGTGTGCCTTGGGCTATTGGCGGTGCTGCAGGTGGACACGATGCCATCAATCCCGAACTCGGCACTTTGGCAGATTTTGGAAACTTTGTAACTGCTGCTAAAAAGTTGGGCTTAGAAATTGCTCTTGATCTCGCGCTTCAGGCCTCTCCGGATCACCCGTGGGTAAAATCAAATCCACAATGGTTTACTACTCGTCCAGATGGCTCCATTGCATATGCAGAAAATCCACCAAAGAAATACCAGGATATCTATCCCATCAATTTCGACAATGACTATGACGGAATTGTCGCCGAAGTTCTTCGGATTTTACTTTTCTGGATTTCACAGGGAATCAAAACTTTCCGAGTCGATAACCCACACACCAAACCGGTGCGCTTTTGGCAAGAAGTAATCGGCACTATTAATTCTCAAAATCCTGAGGTCGTCTTTCTCTCCGAGGCATTTACTCGACCGGCCATGATGCATTCGCTCGGCAAGGCTGGCTTTCAACAGTCTTACACTTACTTCACCTGGCGGACTTCAAAGCAAGAAATCATTGAGTATGGCTCTGAGGTTTCCAAGCAAACATCGGCTTTCTTTCGCCCTAATTTTTGGGTCAATACTCCAGACATTCTTCCTTTCCATCTACAAAGTGGTAATCCGGCCGTCTTTGCCCAGCGAGCTGTTCTAGCCAGCACCATGTCACCTTCTTGGGGCATGTATGCCGGGTACGAACTTTTCGAACACATCCCCATTAGAGATGGTGCCGAGGAATACCGCGATTCTGAAAAATATGAAATCAAGATTCGAGATTGGGATGGAGCGGCAAAGACTGGCCTCACTTTGGCTCCGTTTATCACCAAACTCAATGAAATCCGCAGACTTCATCCGGCGCTCGGCCAACTTCGAAATTTGGAATTTCATCACACCGATTCTGATCAAGTGCTGGCCTATTCCAAACGAGAAGGCGATGACCTTATCCTTGTCGTAGTAAATCTCGATCCCATCAGAACTCAAGAGACAACGGTGCATTGGAATATGAACGCTCTCGGAATTCCGCACGATGTCTTTGTTGTTACCGATTTATTGGATGGCCATTCTCATTCTTGGTCTCCTCACACCTTTGTTCGGCTCGACCCAGCCAGACCAGTTGGCAAAATCGCTCACATATGTCAGGTAAAGATTTAATGGGACGATTGTCGAAGATTTTCGGCAAGGATTCCGAGCCCGAGATTTCTCATGAAAGTGTAGCGTTAACCGAAGAAGTACCACTAGCGCACGCTCCAGTTGGCTATCTCAATCCGAATTCTTCGCTCGGGGAAATGGATTTGTATCTGATTGGCGAAGGCCGCCACGAACGTTTATGGCAGGTCCTAGGCGCACATGTAAAGCGCACACCAGACGGCGAATTAATCGGTACTGCCTTTTCGGTTTGGGCACCAAATGCGCGGTCAGTTAGTTTGGTTGGCGATCACAACTATTGGGATCGCAATACCCATCCCATGGTTCCACTGGGTGGCAATGGCATCTGGGAAATCTTTATCGCTGGCGTCGGTCCAGGTTCAAAATATAAGTTTGCAATTCAAGCGCCAAACGGCAGTTGGATCGACCATGCCGACCCACTCGCACGCCAAACTGAAATTCCGCCACTCACCGCATCCGTGGTAAACGAATCCACCTATGCCTGGGGAGATGGCGAATGGATCCAAGCGAGAGAAACCTTCCAACCGTGGCGCGCGCCAATATCGGTTTACGAAGTGCATCTCGGCTCTTGGCGTCCTGGACTCTCCTACATTGAATTGGCAGCCCAACTCACTGCATATGCACGGGAAGAAGGCTTCACGCATATTGAATTCTTGCCGCTGATGGAGCACCCCTTTGGTGGCTCGTGGGGTTATCAAGTCACTTCTTTCTTTGCCCCGACCTCTCGGTTTGGCTCGCCCGACGAATTTCGCTTTCTCGTGGACACACTTCACCAATCCGGTATTGGGGTTATCATGGATTGGGTCCCAGCACACTTTCCCAAAGATGAATGGGCGCTTGCACAATTTGATGGCACAGCGTTGTACGAACATGAAGATCCACGGTTGGGCTATCACCCCGATTGGGGCACATTAATATTTAACTACGGTCGCAATGAAGTCCGTAACTTCCTCGTAGCAAGTGCGCTCTACTGGCTACTAGAACTTCATATCGATGGCATACGCGTTGATGCCGTGGCTTCCATGCTTTATCTGGATTATTCACGGAAAGCTGGCGAGTGGCTTCCCAATAAATTCGGTGGACGCGAAAATTTAGAGGCCGTTTCCTTCCTACAGGAAGTTACGGCCACCGCTTACCGTGAAGTGCCGGGAATTATGATGATTGCCGAAGAGTCCACCGCTTGGGGCGGAGTCACCAAGCCAACCGCTGATA
>CANBRH010000022.1 GCA_947371865.1 Actinomycetota bacterium | reverse complement strand
GCGTGCTCTTGCAGACGGGCGTGAACGTTAACAATTATGGCCCCGCTTACTACGTTTCCAACCTTGCAACTCTGCGCCCATCGCTCCTTAGCGATGCCATGAAGGATGCCAAAGTTCGTGCCCAAGCCATCACCGAAGCTGTCGGAGGCTCCGTGGGTTCAGTTCTTGCAGTTCGTAGTGGACCGGTCCAAGTTACGACTCCGGACTCTGTAGATACATCATCGGGCGGTTACTACGACACCAGTACGATTGAAAAGACAGTAACAGTCACTGTTTCTGTGGACTTCAAAACTAGTTAATTCTTTTCCAGATTCTTCTGCATTGCCTGTGCCAGATCGCGCGCAGGCATTGAACCGGATTTATCTAATTCTCTAACGATTGCTTGTTGATCCTTCACCGATCGGTTTTGGCTCAATTTTGCCTTGGCTTCTACTTTAGTGACCTTCATCCGTATTGCGACGATAGCTTTAAGTTGCCCCTCGAAATATTTAGGATCGGACTCAGCCGCACCCCAGGGGTTAGCCCTTCCGTGCTCGTGAAAATCAGTGAGATCAGTGACTATGTGACGTAATTGTTCGGCATCATGGCTAACCGAAACAGTTCCCGACAAATGCACTGCTTGATAGTTCCACGTCGGGACGACCCGGTGATCGGTCAACTTATTTTCATAGTTAGTGGGCGAGATATAAGCCTGAGGTCCGTGGACAATAGCCAGAGCCAAGGTCTCATCCGATAAGGACTTCCACTGGTCATTCTGAATAGCCATATGCATTATCAAAGTGCCAAATTCAGTTTCGGTGACGTTTGAGGTATCCCAGATGACGGGTAGGAGCGTAGAAACGGGTTGACCATCTTTGCCCACTGTTACAAGATCGACGGAGCCTACGTGGGCAACGAAGTCAGTAATTGATTTCCAATCAGTGACTTCGAAGTGCTTGGGTGTATACATGATTTAGGAATTCAAGATTTCGCGAGCAAGTGGAATTACTTTCGTTCCGTAGAGTTCAATGGACTTCATCAATTTACTATGCGGCGTTGTCCCAGATGCGTACTTTAAATCAAAACGCTGGGCGCCGACACCCTGAATAGCGCGAACAATCTTCTTGGCGATGGTTTCTGGGCTACCAACATAGAGCGAACCATGAACGATCTCCGCCAAATATTGCTGGGGAGTCAGGGGCCCCCAACCTCGTTCGGCGCCGATGCGTGCGTGCATCGTTTGGTAATGGGGGAAATATTCTTCTTGAGCTTGCTGATCGGTTTCGGCAATGTGCCCAGGAGAATGAATAGAGATGGGCTGAGGCGCGTGGCCAAATTCTTTCAAGGATGTTCGGTAGAGATCTGCAAAAGGAGAAAAGCGCTCGGGTGCGCCTCCGATAATCGCAAGTGCGAGTTGAGCTCCAACCCGCGCTGTGCGCACCACGGACTCGGGGGTGCCACCTACGCCGACACGAAGGCGGATCTGACCACTTTCGGTTTTGGGGTAGACCTGTTGATTGTTCAATGGTGCTCTGGTGCGTCCTTGCCAAGTGACCGCATCTTCCTTGAGAAGTTGAGCGAGCAAATCCAATTTCTCTTCAAAGAGGATTCCGTAATCGCCCAAGTCATAACCAAAGAGAGGAAATGATTCGATGAATGATCCGCGGCCAGCGGTGATTTCGGCGCGGCCGTTACTCAGTGCATCGAGTGTGGCGAATCTTTGAAAGACGCGTACTGGATCATCGCTAGAAAGAACGGTAACTCCGGTACCCAAAATAATCTTCTTGGTGACAGTGGCGATGCCAGCCAGAACGGTATCTGGCGCACTAATAGCGAAATCAGCACGATGGTGTTCACCTACATTAAATCCGTAAATTCCGAGTTCGTCCGCGAGGACGGCTTGGGCAACGACATTGCGAATTACTTGTGCACTAGTTATGGGTTGACCAGCATCATCGACTGTGACATCACCAAAAGTGTCGAGGCCGAACTTGATCTCATTCATCAAAGGATCGGAATACCAAGACCACGTTGTGACCGCCAAAACCAAAGGAATCATTGAGAGCGGCGATCGGTCCATCTGGCAGTTTGCGGGGAACATCGCGAACGACATCAACGGTTACCGCTTCATCAAGCTCATCAATATTTATGGTTGGTGGTGCCATTCGATGATGCAAAGCCAGAACAACAAAAATAGATTCGATGGCACCAGCACCGCCCAGAAGGTGGCCAGTCATCGATTTTGTGGCCGAAACTGCCACGTGCGATATGTGTTCGCCCAAAGCGCCCGCAAGTGCGTTGGCTTCAGCGACATCCCCCGCAGGTGTGGAAGTGGCGTGAGCATTGAGGTGAACGATCTCCGAGAGATCGACTCCGCTGTCTTCAAGTGCAAATTGGACGGCGCGTGTAACCCCAGTGCCTTCGGGATCCGGTGCGGCAATGTGATAACCATCTGAGGTGAGGCCTTGGCCAACAACTTCAGCGTAAATCTTGGCACCGCGGGCCTTGGCATGCTCGAGTTCTTCAAGAACAAGAACTCCGCCGCCTTCGCCTAGAACAAAGCCGTCACGGTTCTTGTCGTAGGGGCGCGAGGCTTTTGCTGGATCATCATTTCGGGTAGAGAGTGCTTTCATTGATGCAAAGCCAGCCATCGGGAGCGCATGGATAGCCGCTTCTACTCCGCCGGTTACAACGATATCTGCACGATTATTACGAATCATTTCTAATGCGTAGCCGACTGCCTCGGCGCCAGAGGCACAAGCACTGACGGGAGTATGAACTCCTGCTTTGGCTTGTAATTCCAATCCTACATTTGCAGATGGTCCGTTGGGCATCAACATCGGCACGGTATGTGGACTGACCGAGCGCGCACCTTTTGTCTTCAAAATGTCGTATTGATCTAGCAAGGTGATAACTCCGCCGATTCCCGATGCGACGACAACGCCAAGACGGGTCTTGTCTACATCCGGAGATCCGGCATCTTTCCAAGCTTCACGTGAGGCGATAAGTGCAAACTGCTCGGAGCGATCCAAGCGGCGCATCTCAACGCGTTCCATGACTTCACTGGGCTCAACTGCGACGCGAGCGGCAAAAGTTACGGACATATCATGAGCCCACTCATCTTCAAGTGTGCGAACTCCTGAGGTGCCAGCAAGGAGAGCCTTCCAAGTAGAAGGAACATCTCCGCCCAGGGGAGTTGTTGCCCCTAGGCCCGTTACTACTACGCGTCGTCTACTCATCGTGAAGTTTCCTCTTTCGAAGGTACGAGAATTGCCTTAAATTACTTAGAAGCGCCAACGATGAAGTTGACCGCATCTCCAACTGTTGCCATATTGGTAACTTCTTCATCAGGAATCTTGACGCCAAAGCGCTCTTCTGCGGCAACGACAACTTCGACCATGCTGAGTGAATCAACATCGAGATCATCGGTGAACTTCTTATCCATTGCGATGTCGTCTGCAGAGATGCCAGCAACTTCAACAACGATTTCCTTGATTCCTGCTAGTACTTCATCAACTGTTAGTGCCATATTCTTCGTCCTCTTTCCGGTTTCATTTTTTTTGTACTTCGTTAGTGGGTAAATTTACTTGGTTGGAAGTGGTGGCAGTTCAACCACCTGACCGGCATACACGAGGCCAGCGCCAAAGCCTATAAGCAGAGCATTCTTACCGTGGAGTTCTGGTTGTGATGAAAGCAGGGCATCCATAGCAAGAGGCACTGAAGCCGCCGAGGTATTTCCAGTAGTGCGAATATCTCGAGCGATTTGGACTGATTCGGGTAATTTCATAGAGCGAGCCAGTGAATCGATAATTCGCTCGTTTGCTTGATGGGGGATAAAAGCTGCCAAATCTTCCGGTTGTAGACCCGCTGCCGCGATCGCCTTCAGGCCAATTGGAGCCATCTCGTAAACCGCCCATCGAAAGACGGTTTGACCTTGCTGGGCAATATCTGGCCAAGCCGCACTTTCTCTAGTGTCAGCTTTTTTGTAATCAAGCCAGGAAGGGTGCATAAGAATGGCATCGCGAGATTCCGCCGAGGCGCCCCACATCGTAGGTCCGATTCGTGGCTCATCCGAGGGGCCAATGACGACAGCGCCAGCTCCATCGGCAAAAATGAAGGCGGTAGCGCGATCGTCAGGATTGGTGAAGTCAGAGAGTTTTTCGCCACCAATCACTAGGACGTATTCGGCAGTCTTTGCGCGCACCAGATCATTAGCTAGAGCCACTCCGTAACAAAAGCCAGCACACGCTGCTGAGATATCAAAGGCTGCGGCTTTGGGGTTGCCGAGGCGCACGATAAGTTCGGTGGCAGCGCTAGGTGCCTGATAAGGATAGGTAATAGTTGCAAAAATAACCGCAGAAACTTGCTCCATGGTGATGCCAGCCCGGCGCAGAGCAATAGTTGCCGCAGCTTCGGCCATATCAATGAGGGACTCATCTGCCGATGCGATGTGCCTTGTCTCGATGCCGGTGCGTTGACGAATCCATTCGTCGCTGGACTCAATCCGATCGACAATTTCAGAGTTGGGAACGACTCGGGCGGGGCGGTACGCGCCAACCGAGAGGATGCGGGAATTTCGCACCGAAGTATCAAAATGCAGAGCCATTAGTTGCCTCCGTGGCGAGCGATAAATTCTTGAGCGCTGGTGAGATCATCGGGTGATTTCAATGCAAAAGTTTCAATATCGGGTGCCGCGCGCTTGATCAGTCCGACCAAGGTTCCGGCAGGTGGCAATTCTAGGACGCCAGTTATGCCCAGTGCTGAGAGTCGGTCCATGCAGAGATCCCAGCGCACCGGACCGGCGATCTGGCCAACAATGCGAGTGAGAAGTTCTTCTCCGTTATTTAAGGATGCACCATCTTTATTGGAGAGAATCGGTACAGAGGAGTCATGTACCTCCAATTGAGATGCCAGCTCGCGAAGTACTGGTACAGCGGCAGCCATAACCGAGGTGTGAAAAGCTCCTGATACAGCCAGCGGTCGAACGCGCGAACCTGCTGGTGGGTTTTCACCCAAGAGTGCCAGTTGCGTGGCCGATCCTGCAGCGACTATCTGCCCTGCACCATTTTCGTTGGCAGCAGTCAGATCCAAAGATGAAAGGTGGGCAACTACCACTTCGCGATCTCCGCCGAGTACTGCGGCCATTCCGGTGTTGGAACCTAAGGCAGCTTGAGACATTTCAGATCCGCGCACTCGAACCAATTTCATAGCGGATTCGAAATCCAAAACATTTGCCGCCCCGAGAGCAGTTATTTCGCCAACCGAGTGGCCAGCAAAGGCCGAAACTTCAAAATTAAATTCAGAGCGAAGGCGTGCGAAGGCAATTAATCCGGCAGCAACTAAGAGTGGTTGCGCATTTGAAGTTTCTCGGATTTCATCGGCCTCGGCTGTAGTGCCTAATGCGCGAAGATCTAAATTAATGATGGATGACCAATGATCGATCAGGCTTGAACTCTGAGAGTTCTCGAGCCAAGGAAGGAGAAAGCCTGGAACTTGCGAACCTTGCCCAGGCGCCACGATTGCTAGCACGCCAAGAGTTTAGGTCGGAAAATCGGTTACTGCCGAGTATTAGGTGCGATTAACGAGCCAAATCTGCACACTATGCGGAGCCAGAATGGTGGTGTCTGCCGGTTTGGCGATTCGAGGCTCAAAAGTTGCAATGGCTTCAGCTGAATCAAAAATTGAGCGATATAGGGCGCCCCACTTTTCAATTGGCAAAGTGAATTCATTGTCATGGGTGGATGAGTTCAAAAGTATAAGCAGTGCGTGGTTTGCCGAAGCTTCTACATACATACTTAGGTAACTACGATCGCCCTGATGCCAATTCGCATCCGTCATCTCTTCGCCATTTCTGCGGAACCAGGCCAGGTCCTTGCGACTTGTACCTAAATCCATTTGGCCGGTAAAAAATTCACGAACGACATCGGATAAATAGTTGCGGCGCATGGAGATGAGATTTCGCGTTGCTTCTAAAAGATCGCTTTGGATTTCATTGGGTGACCAATTGAGAGCCCAACCACCGTTAAATGCTGCGGGGGAGAGGACATCGCCATTTGCTGGAAGCGAGTAAGCATTATTTGAACCATTTTGCGATCTGCCAACTTCATCGCCCATGGTCAGCATCGGCACACCGGATGAGAGCAACAAGGATGCCAGCATCGATTTCTGTAGCCGAATTCGCAGTTCGTTTATCTTCGGATCTTTTGTTTGCCCTTCAACTCCTAAGTTCCAGGAACGGTTAGAGGTACTGCCATCACGATTAAATTCCTGATTAGGCTCGTTGTGCTTATTTTCGTAACTGACGAGATCTGCAAGCGTGAAACCATCATGAGAGGTAATGAAATTGATACTCGATGTTGGGCCCCGGAAGTAAAAAATGTCGTGCGAGCCACTAAGGCGCGAGGCTAAATCACCTACCCCCTCGCTGAATCCGCGAGCGGGATCGGCGAGCCAAAATTGACGTAACGAATCGCGATAGTGATCGTTCCATTCGCGTATCGGGTGCGGGAAATCACCAAGTGCATATCCAGCAACATCCCAGGGCTCTGCAATCAATTTTCGTTCCCGCAAGATCGGATCACTCGCTATGGCAGAAAAGAGTGGACCGGTTGTATCAATACCATAATCATTTCGAGAAAGTGCTGAAGCGAGGTCGAAACGAAAACCGTCAATACCAATAACTTCACTCCACCAGTGCAACGAATCAATAATCATTCGGACGACAAAGGGACGTCGGGCATCAACTGTGTTTCCACAGCCAGTTACATCGTCATAGAGATCGCCTTTGATGCGGCGGTAAAAAGTTTTGCTATCGATACCGCGGAAGGAAAGAGTCGGACCACCATGCCCACCTTCGGCAGTGTGGTTGTAGACGACATCGAGAATGACTTCGATACCAGCCTTGTGCAGTGCAGAGACCGCTTCGCGAAGTTCGGCAATTGGATCTTGCGTAGCTGCGTACTTACGGTGAGGTGCGCTGAAGGCTAAAGCGTTGTAACCCCAAAAATTCTGACGACCGCGATCGGCGATAGCAGGTTCGGTAACAAAATGGTGAATGGGCAAAAGTTCAAGCGCTGTAATTCCTAACTTCTTCAAATATTCGATGGTGCTGTGGTGCCCGAGCGCCTTGTATGTTCCGCGCTCTTCCTCGGGGATTTCGGAATTGAATTCAGTTAGCCCACGAACATGAGCCTCGTAAATGACGGTCTTGGACCATGGAGTATTGAGGCGCTGCGGATGCGAATGCCCGTGGCCAGTAACAACAGAATACGGAACCAAGCCCGCGCTATCGGAGTCGCTGCGCTGGCTCAGGTCGCCTTTGCCAGAGTGGTCGATGGCTTGGTGGCCATAAATCTCGGCGGCATAGGTGAGCTCGCCTTCCAGCAGATGGGCATAGGGATCGATCAAGAGTTTGTGGGAGTTAAACCGCCAGCCTTCTTCCGGTCGCCATGGTCCGTAAACACGGAAGCCATATTTCTGCCCGGCACGAACCCCAGCAAGGTAGCCGTGGAAAATCGGACCATCTCGATGGCTGAGGGCAAACCGAGTCTCCATGGTCTTGCCATTGACTTCATTGAACAGGCAGACCTCCACGGCATCGGCCGCAGCTGCCCAGAGGGCAAAATTCGCGCCGCCTTCGGTCAGAGTTGCTCCGAGATAGCGTGGATCGGCCGGTTTCACGCACACACCCTAATCGCCTTGTGTTACAGCGGCGCAAAATGCTCTCGCGGCTGCTGCGAAAATGTTGGTTTATCTTTCTACTCACCAGTAACATAACCGCTATGGAGAGATTATGAAGATCGCTGTCGCCGTCAAGCAGGTCCCAGATTCATGGGCGGAGAAGAAGATGTCGGGCGGCTTGCTCGATCGCGCAGGGGTAGATGCCGTTCTTAATGACCTAGATGAGTACGCCGTTGAAGAGGCGCTGCGACTGGTCGAAAAGCACTCTCCGACCGGTGAAGCAGGTGAAGGCAGTGGCCACACGGTCACCATTATTTCGATGGGTCCTGATCGCGCGACCGAAGCCATTCGCAAAGCGTTGTCGATGGGCGCCGATAATGCCATTCTGATTTCTGACCCAGCCCTTGCTGGTTCCGATGCGCTCGCCACGTCATTGGTCCTTTCCAAAATCATCGAGCGCGAGAAATTCGACCTCGTCCTCTGCGGCACCGAATCTACCGACGCGCGCATGAGTGTTGTTCCTGCCATGTTGGCCGAACGTCTAAACATTGCCCAGCTGACCTTTGCTGGCTCGCTTGAGGTTGATCCCGCAACTTCAAAAATATCTGTTGCACGCACGACCGATGCCGGAATTGAAAATATGGAATCTACTCTTCCCGCCGTCGTGAGCGTTATCGAAAAGATTAATGAACCTCGTTATCCATCCTTCAAAGGGATTATGGCTTCGAAGAAAAAACCCATCGCGATTCCAACTCTTTCAGAACTTGGAATTGATTCCCAGGCCGTTGGAATTGGATCTGCCTGGAGCACCGTTAATAATGCACAGGAGCGTGCCGCCAGAGCGGCCGGAATTAAAGTTGTTGATGATGGCAATGGTGGCAAAGTCTTTGCCGATTTCTTAGCAGAGAAGAGATTGATATGAGCCAAGTATTTATTCTCGTTGATCATGCGCACGGCAAAGTTGCCCATTCAGTTGGCGAGCTAGCCACAATTGCCAAGCGGATCGGAGATGTCTCGGCTCTGGTGTTGAATGGAGATCTTTCCGTTCTCACTCCCCAACTTTCTCACTTAGGTATCTCGGAAATAATTTCACTTTCCGGAATTAATTTTGAAAAGTATTCAGCCGGTGCTTCGGCTCAAGCAATCGCTCAACTTGTCAGCGAGAAATCGCCGGCGGCGCTTCTGATCACCTCGACTGCCCGTGGCAAAGAAATTGCAGCTCGAGTGGCAGTCCGCACCAACTCCGGAATTATTACGGATGCGATTGATATCGATGCCGCACTAATTGCTACTCAATCTATTTTTGGTGGCTCAACAACGGTTCACTCGAAGGTGGGCCACGGCACTCCGATTATTACCTTACGTTCTAATTCGGTGGAAATTGAAGTGGCAGCAACGACTCCCATCCTCACTGAGGTCAAGGTGGCCGAATCCGATTTCGATGCCAGTCGATTGGGTGACAAAGTCGTCTCCATAACTGAAGCCGTAACCGGCGGACGTCCCGAGTTAACGGAAGCCTCGGTTATTGTCTCCGGCGGCCGGGGGACAAATGGTGATTTTGCACCTGTGGAAGCTCTGGCAGATGTTTTGGGCGCTGCCGTTGGCGCATCGCGCGCCGCGACTGATGCTGGTTGGTACCCACATTCTCACCAGGTGGGGCAGACTGGAAAGACCGTCAGTCCATCACTGTATGTGGCGTGCGGTATTTCTGGAGCAATTCAACATCGCGCCGGAATGCAGACCAGCAAATTGATCGTGGCCATTAACAAAGACCCCGATGCACCCATCTTCGACTTGGCTGATTTAGGGATAGTGGGCGACCTCTTCGCAGTTCTGCCTCAAGCCACGGCGGAAATCCAACTCAAAAAGGCTTAGTCGGCCTAAACCTTTAGACTGGGTCAATGCCCGCCTATTTCGATCACGCTGCCACAACGCCGCTTTCGGCGTTGGCCACCAGCGCCTTAGTCGAACAGATGGCGAAAATCGGCAACGCTTCAAGTCTTCATTCACCTGGCCGACTCATCCGCAAAGATGTTGAGGAAGCGCGCGAGCAAATTGCAGGACTAGTGGATGCCAATCCCAGCGAAATAATTTTTACTGGATCCGGTACTGAAGCGAACAATCTTGCCCTCAAAGGTTTTTACTGGAAAGCACATGCGCAAGATCCACAACGCAGAGTTGTTCTTATCTCCGCTATCGAGCACCATGCCATCTTGGATCCAGCGGAGTGGTTGGACGAACATGAAGGTGCCGAACTGGTATTCATTCCCGTTACCTCTGCCGGCTCTGTTGATCTGGTCTTCTTAACTGATTTCGTCCAACGTCGTGGCTCTGAAATCGCTGTTATCGCTGTGATGCATTCCAACAACGAAACTGGGACTCTCCAACCCATCGCCGAGGTCGTGGCAATAGCCGGGGATATTCCGGTACACACCGATGCTGTGCAAAGTTTCGGCAAAGTAGATTTCTCTTTTTCCCAGCTCGGAGTTACTTCGGCAACCATCAGTGCTCACAAAATTGGTGGACCACTTGGCGTTGCGGCTCTCATTCTTAGACGCGGATTGGATCTCACTCCCATTTTGCATGGCGGGGGACAAGAGCGCGACATTCGCAGCGGAACTCTCAATGCTCCCTCGATCGTCTCCTTTGCAGCCGCAGCCCAAGAGAGCACATCCAAAATGGCTGAACGCGCGATCTACATTCGATCTTTAAAGAAATACTTGGTTGAATCTCTCTTCGCAATTTTTCCTGATATTACGGTTAATGGCGATCAAACTCATTCGCTGCCTGGAATTGTCAATATTACTTTTCCGGGAACAGAAAGCGATGGTCTTCTGCTCCTCCTCGACGCTGAAGGTTTTTACTGTTCAACCGGATCTGCGTGCAGCGCCGGCGTGCCAAGACCTAGTCATGTACTGCTCGCTATGGGTGTTTCCGAGCGCGATGCACGTTCCTCGTTGCGGTTTTCGCTTAGCTTTTCAAATACGCGGGCTGAAATAGATCAACTCTGTGAAGTAATTGGATCTGTCGTTCACCGCGCCCGCGCTGCATTGGCCAGGGGGTAAAACTTTATGAAACTTATTGCCGCCATGAGTGGGGGAGTCGATTCCGCTGTTGCCGCAGCTCGCGTTGCAGAAATGGGTCACGAGGTCGTTGGCGTCCACTTAGCTCTCTCCAGCAATCCGCAGAAGTACCGATCCGGAGCTCGAGGATGTTGCACCATCGAAGATTCGCACGATGCCCGTCGTGCTGCCGACGTTATCGGCATACCTTTCTATATCTGGGATATGGCTTCAGAATTTCACGAAGGAGTCGTCGAGAATTTCATCGCCGAGTACTCCAACGGCCGAACCCCCAACCCATGTCTGCGCTGCAATGAAAAGATTAAATTTGCCGCCGTGCTCGATCGTGCGCGCGCTCTAGGTTTTGATGGTGTAGTCACCGGTCACTATGCCCAGATGAAGGAGACTTCTGCTGGTCGCTTGATGTATCGCGCGGTTGATCCTGCCAAGGACCAGTCCTACGTTCTGGCCGTCCTCAACTCTGAACAACTGGCTGGTGCCCACTTTCCGCTGGGCGATATCGTTAAAACCGATACCCGCAAGGAAGCCAAAGCGCGGGGTCTTTACGTTGCCAACAAGCCTGATAGCCACGACATCTGTTTTGTACCGTCGGGCGATAATGCCGGCTGGTTACGCGATCGATTGGGCAGCGAGAGTGGCCCGATTGTTGATGAATCCGGTGAAGTTCTCGGCGAGCATCAAGGCGCCTACACCTACACCGTTGGCCAACGTCGCGGCTTAGGACTAACGGTCCCTGCTGCTGGTGGAATTCCTCGTTATGTGTTGAAGATTGAACCCAAGACCAACACCGTCGTGGTCGGCGCTCATGAGGCACTTGCCGTTGAAAAGATTGTCGGAGATCGTCCCATTTGGTGCGGTCCCGCACCGATTTCGGGAAGAGATCATCGCGGTTTCGCCCAGGTGCGCGCGCATGGGCAACCCCTGGCTTGTACTTATTCCCATAATAATCTTGAAATTACCGTGCACTTAGATGAGCCACTCTTTGGCTTGGCTGCCGGACAGGGGCTAGTCATTTACGATGACGATCGCGTTGTTGGCTCTGCCACAGTAAGTGAAACTGCGTAAGGTCCATGCCCGATCAAGATATTCGCCATCGCATGGCGCTTCTTGCCGAAGAAATTCGCGATCATCAATTTAAATATTACGTTTTGGATCGCCCCACCATTGCAGATGCTCAATTCGATCAACTCATTCTCGAGCTCAAGGCGTTGGAAGAAAAGTACCCACTTTTTAAAGCCGAAGATTCTCCCTCCGACCAAGTAGGCGGTGGATTCTCCACTGAATTTACTCAGCACGATCACATCGACAAGATGATGAGTCTCGATAACGTATTCGATCCAACTGAACTTGAAATTTGGTTCGATCGCATCGAAAAAGCGGAAGTGAAAAATACCTGGCTCTGCGAAGTCAAAGTAGATGGTTTGGCCATCAACCTTCTGTATGAAAACGGGAGATTGGTTCGCGCGCTTACACGAGGAAACGGTGTGACTGGCGAAGATGTCACGCTAAATGTAAAGACTATTGCCGTGATTCCGCACGAACTTAAAGGTAAAAATATCCCACCATTGCTTGAGGTTCGCGGCGAAGTTTTCTTTCCCATTGATGCTTTTAATCAATTTAATGATCTGATAGAGGAAGAAGGTAAGGCGCGCTTTGCTAATCCTCGCAATGCGGCGGCTGGTTCGCTTCGCCAAAAGGATCCGAAAGTAAGCGCTTCTCGCCCTTTAAGCATGGTTGTTCACGGGATAGGGGCAGCCAACGGCGTTAATTTCACTTCCCAATCGGCTGCATATGAACAACTGAAAAAGTGGGGATTACCGACCAGCGACCGAGTGAGAGTCGTATCGACCCGGGCTGAAGTCTTGGAGTTCATCAATTACTACCAACTTCACCGCCATGATGTTGAACATGAAATCGATGGCACCGTTATCAAGGTCAATGAAATTTCCGCTCAAGAGATCTTGGGTTTTACCTCGAGAGCACCCAAGTGGGCGATCGCCTATAAGTACCCGCCAGAAGAAGTCACGACTCGATTGCTGGATATAAAAGTAAGTATTGGGCGCACGGGCCGAGTTACTCCTTTTGCCTTTATGGAACCAGTCAAAGTCGCCGGTTCTACTGTTACTAACGCAACTTTGCATAACGCCGAAGAAGTCGTTCGAAAAGGAATTTTGATTGGCGATCTCGTCATCATTCGCAAGGCTGGTGATGTTATTCCTGAAGTATTGGGCGCAGTAGTTTCGGGACGGACCGGAAAAGAAAAGGCATTCATCATGCCGACTGCATGTCCTGAATGTGGGTCCACGCTACGCGCCATGGCTGAAGGCGATGTCGATATTCGTTGCCCCAATGCGCAATCTTGCCCGGCGCAATTGAAAGAGCGTATTTACTACATCGGTTCACGTGCTGCGCTCGATATCGATGTATTGGGCTTCGAAGCCGCCTCGGCTCTACTTTCCGATCGCTTGATCGTTGATGAATCCGATCTTTTCAATCTTTCAATTACAGATTTAGCAAAGTCTGCCTTCTTTACGAAGAAAGATGAAACCTTGGCGGCCAACGCCGCCAAACTCATCGCGGCGTTAGAAGTTGCAAAAACTCGACCGCTCTGGCGAATTTTGGTGGCTCTCTCTATCCGCCACGTTGGTCCTACGGCTGCGCAAGCTTTGGCCAAGAGTTTTGGATCCACCCATGCCATCTTTGCTGCCAGCGAAACCGAACTTGCCGCCGTTGATGGCGTCGGTGAAATCATCGCTCATTCCATTGTCGAGTGGTACTCCATCCCCTGGCATCAAGAGATCCTGGAAAAATGGCAAGCCGCCGGGGTCGCCCTTGCCGAGACCCAAGTCGAAAATCTTTTGCCACAAACGCTGGCAGGTAAAACTCTGGTGGTCACGGGATCATTGGTTGATTTCACCCGCGATGGCGTGGCCGAGGTAATTGCCGCCCACGGCGGAAAAGCTTCCTCGTCGGTTTCGAAAAAGACCGACTTCGTGGTCGTCGGAGATTCCCCCGGTTCAAAGTTAGCCAAAGCCGAAGAGCTAGGCGTACCCATTCTCGATGAGGCTGGCTTTAAGAAACTGCTGGCAGGGGAGTAGGTCTTCCTTTTAGGCATTAAACTCATCCTATGAACTCATCACTCGTAGTCTTGGCCGAGGGCGCCACTCGTAAATTGCCCGCCCCGCCTGTCTTTTTCGGCATCTTCGCCTTCGCGGTTCTTTCGCTGCTGCTTTTCTTGGTTCTCCGCGTAGATCGGGACTAAACCATCTCTTACAGCAGTAAGGAAAACCGAAGAATTCGCAAAATTGGGATCTTGGGCGGAACTTTCGACCCCATTCACTTAGGGCATCTTCATATTATTGACGCCGTTGCCGACCGATTCGATCAACTCTTGGTAATCCCGACCGGTCAGCCTTGGTTACGTGATTCTGGTCCCGTGGCTTCTGGCCCCGATCGAGTAGAGATGTGTGCTCGTGCGTTGGAAGATTTGTCTGATCCGCTGCAATCCAAAGTTGCGCTGACGGATATTGAGGTGCGACGCGAAGGTCCCACCTACACGGTGGACACCATCGCTCAACTCAAGGCTTTTTTCCCAGATGATCACTTCACTTTGATTTTGGGTAGCGATGCCGCTGCATCCATTCAACAGTGGCACAAAAGCAAAGATTTGCTAAAGATGGTCTCGATCTTGGTAGTTCGCAGACCCGGAGATGTGAAATCGGAATTTCCTGAAATAGATATTGATGCCATCGATATCTCCGCGACTGAAGTGAGGCAATTACTTTCCACCGGAGCAGACGCATCACATTTCGTTTCACAATCGGTTTTATCCTATGTACAAGAACGAGGACTCTATGTCAGCAAGTGAGCCAGTTAAGAAGATCACCCAAATCGCAGCCCAAGCGGTGGCGGACAAATTAGGTACCGACATTATTGCTATCGATATGACCGAACAGATGGTTCTCTCAGAAGTATTTCTCATCGCCAGCGCAGCAAACGAACGCCAAGTCGATGCCATTGCTGATGAAGTCTTCAAAAAAATGGCCGAAATTGGTGAAAAGCCGATTCGCAAAGAAGGCAAAGGCGCTTGGGTGCTTTTGGATTACTCCGATTTGGTTGTGCATATTCAGACTTTGGAGTTACGCGGTTACTACATGCTCGATCGCCTCTGGAACGATTGTCCACGCATTCCGTTAACGATCACTCTCGGAGAGTAATTTTCGATGGGTTCCACTCCTCGTCCCAGAATATTGATTTGGCGCCATGGCCAAACCGACTGGAATATTGAAAATCGCTTTCAAGGTCACTCAGACATTCCGCTCAATGATGTTGGTCTCTACCAAGTTGCCCACTCAGCGAAAATCTTGGCGGGGATGTCACCTACAAAAATCATTTCCAGCGATTTAATTCGTGCTCGCCAAACCGCAGCAGCGCTTTCAGAGTTACTGAATCTGCCGGTACAAATCGACGCGCGCATTCGGGAAACCCACGGCGGAAATTGGGAGGGCAAGACCGGAACTGAAAATAGAGCGGCAGATAGCTCTCGCTTTCTGGGCTGGCTCTCCGGCAGCGATGAACCCGCCGGCGAAACCGGGGAACGACGAACCGAGGTCGCCGAGCGCTCATTTGGCTTGGTGCAGCAAGAATTGGCCACGATCCAAGGGCTTTTGGTCCTGGTCACCCACGGCGGTACTGCCCGTTGCCTCTTGGGAAAAATGTTGGATTTACCAGTTGAACAATGGGGCGTACTAGGTGGACTTTCCAATGCATCCTGGTCGATTGTGGAATTAGATCGCAATGAGAAATGGATCTTGACCGAGCACAATGCTGGCTCCTCACCCGAGCTTTTCTTGGGAAATGAGGCCCTGGGTGCCCCGGATTCGCCTAAGTCTTAACTCGCTTTGGTATTGATCCAGTACTTTCGGTAGGGTCTGACCCTCACCAAAAAACGGGGCTGTGGCGCAGCTGGTAGCGCACCTGCATGGCATGCAGGGGGTCAGGGGTTCAAATCCCCTCAGCTCCACGTAAAAACGGAAGGGATTGACCGTGCAACACGCAATTCCCTCAGGCTGGAATACCGAGAACATTCCTGACCTCTCTGGCAAGAAATTCCTCATCACTGGTGGAACCAGCGGGCTAGGTCTGGCATCGGCGATCGAGTTAGCCAGGCATGGGGCAGATGTCACCATCACGGCCCGCACGTTGGAAAAGGCAGAACGAAGCGTGGCCAAGATTGGTCGCAGCTCTGCTCTTGTTATGGACCTTGCCGATTTATCCTCGGTACGTAACGCGGCTGCTTCTATTCAAAATACTTTTGATGTTGTCATTTTAAATGCAGGCGTCATGGCGACGCCGATGACATCGACCGTTGACGGATTTGAATTGCAGATGGGCACAAATCACCTCGGTCATTTTGCATTTGCTGGATTGATTCGCGAATTTATTGGCGATCGGTTGGTGGTCATGTCTAGCATGGCTCATCGCCTGGGTAATTTCGATGACGGTTCACTTCAAGATATCCGTGAAAAGTGTTTGGGCGTCGGCAGCTATTCCCCATGGGGTTCCTATGGCGCAAGTAAATTGGCAAACCTGCTCTTCGTTTCACACTTAGAGAGATTACGCTTAATGCACGGCTGGAGTTTCATTCCGGTTGCTGCTCACCCAGGATATTCCTCGACCCATTTACAAATGGTCGGTCCGGAAATGCGAGGCAGTTTTATTCAACAGCGGTTGATGGCTGCCGGCAATGCGGTCTTTGCGCAATCGGCAGAAAAAGGCGCACTTCCCGCGTTATGCGCTGCTACCTTCCCAGGATTGGTTGGGGCTTCCTTTGTGGGCCCGGATGGTTTGGGAGAAATGCGCGGACATCCCAAGTTGACTCGTGCCAAATCGGCCGCTTACGACCAGAGTCTGGCTGCTCATTTGTGGCAGGTCAGTGAAGAACTCACTGGCGTGAGATGGGAGAATCCTCCCCATGCATGAGGCTTATGACATTCACGGAGTGCAGGCGAAATGGTTGCCAGTTTGGGATGAACTCGCTCCCTTCCGTTCTGGGCGCCCCGATGACATGCGCCCTAAGAAATATGTCTTGGATATGTTTCCTTATCCATCTGGGGATCTGCACATGGGTCATGCCGAGGCTTACGCCCTGGGTGATGTCATTGCACGCTATTGGGCACAAAAAGGTTTTAACGTCATGCATCCCATTGGTTGGGATTCCTTTGGATTGCCTGCAGAAAATGCGGCGATCAAGCGCGGCACCGATCCACGCAAGTGGACTTATGAAAATATCGCAATTCACAAATCTTCGATGCGACGTTACGCCTGCTCTTTTGATTGGGACCGAGTTCTTCATACCAGTGATCCCGAGTATTACAAATGGAATCAGTGGCTCTTCCTTGAACTGTATAAAAAGGGTCTGGCTTATCGTAAGGATTCGGCCGTTAACTGGTGTCCCAAGGATCAAACAGTTCTGGCCAACGAACAAGTTGTGGCCGGGTTATGCGAACGCTGCGATACGCCTGTAACTAAAAAGAAATTAAACCAGTGGTATCTCAAGATCACTGACTACGCCGATC
>CANBRH010000021.1 GCA_947371865.1 Actinomycetota bacterium | reverse complement strand
ACCTCGCCGTGCGCAAGCGGATCATCGTGGTGGAAGTGTGCAATCTCAACGCCATCTTGAACGATGCCAACCGTCGTGCGGCTGGTGGAGGTATCTAAAACTAAGGATGTGGTCATAATTGAAATTGACTCCAACGTTGACCGTGCGCTGTTGCAGTAATTGTTCGCTCGGTCTCTTCGACGCCATATTCAAGAGCGAGTTCAAGATAGTCGTGGGACAAACGTTGTACGACTTCCGATCCCCATTCAATACATACAATGCTGGTATCGAGCAAGGTATCGAGATCTAGATCATCAAAGAGTGCCATCGGATTATCGAGTAGACGATACGCATCGACATGCACCAACGGAATTGCGGCGTGATGAACGCGAGAAATCACAAAAGTTGGCGATGTAATGTCAAGCATTCCTAAGGCCTTGCCTATCCCCTGCACCAACGCGGTCTTGCCTGCACCTAAAGGTCCAGTGAGCACAACTAAATCTCCGGCGCGAAGTTGCCCACCGAACTTTTCACCCCACTGGTGCATACCGGAGAGATCGGAAATGAGAAGTGGCACGAGATAAAGGTTAGTCGGTTAGAAAAGAAAACTGGCCCAGTGAATTCACTGGGCCAGTTTTCCGATTAACTATTGGTTATTCACCATAGAACTTGAGCAAAGGAGCGCGGAACTTGGGATCAAGTGACAATCCCCCAGCTTTGCGTACCAATGTTGTTAGCGGTCCACCGGACTTAAGAACTCCGGTCTTTGCAGCAGCGCCCACCAAGTTAGCGATAGCGAGCATTTGTGCATCGGTGTAGTTGCAGTGACCAGTTCCATTTGCGCCAGGTACGGTTGTATCTGGAGCGCCGGTTGCCGTGAACTTGGTATAGGTATTTGGGGTTGGAGCCCAGATAGCGATGAAGTTCTTGGCAGGTGCGGTGTATTCGTGAGTTGTTAAGAACTCTTTCAAGGCTGCGGCCTTTTGAGCGGCATATTGCTCGGCGTAGCGATCAGCCAACCACTGCACGTTTCCGGCAGGTGTGACTGGGTCGGCAACGCTTGCCAAGGCGATCGTTGGAACATTGATCTTCCCGGTATGTGAAACAAGTGCGCGCATCTTGGTAACCGCTGCGCTATCTGCGCTCCAACGAGGAGCGGCAGGGTTTGCAGGATTGAGGAATGCCAACATTCCGGCAATTGCATCGCTGCCACTCAGAGCGGCATTGAAGATTGCGGAATCGGATTCAACGCGCGCGGAATAGTCTGTCTTTGAGTTATCAAAGACGGCGCCACCAGCTTGTTGTTCAACATCATACGTTGCCATGACTCCCAGAACTGCAGCATTTGCGATGTTCTCTAGAACTGCAAGTGCAGGGCTAGCAGCCAATGCAAAAGAGGTATACGCAGCAGAGTTAGCCGAACCTGGACCTGAAGTAGCATCAAAGTGCGAGCTTTGGGCAGGCAAGCCAGCCATGAGGCCGACCATCAACAACGCTGAACGAGAAGGAATCGAAGCCAACGCAGTGCCGGCAGGACCGGCAGAATCTGGCCAAGCTCCGGATGAGATGCCGGCCTGCAATTTACCGAGAACAGTAAATACCTTTACCAAGTCCCCCATTGCTTCGGCATAACCCGCAGCACCGGCTGAATAGTTATGAGCCTTGATCGTGGGATCAAAGAAAGTCTTCATACCCCAGAGCACATCTCCAGCCATGGTGAGTTCAGCTTCGACTGAACCGATTGCCGGGCACATTGGTGCTGCTGCATCAACAAGTTCTGGATGCTTTTCAGCAAGTGCTTGAGTAATGAATCCTCCTAGGGATGAACCCCAAGCGGCAACTTTGGTGGTGGCAGGGAATTGCTTGCGAAAGAGACCGATTAATTCCACATCGCTCTTGACGCCTGCATCTGCATTCCAACCTTGAACTGGAAATGCTGAACCGGCAACTCCGTATCCTTGCTTGAGCAGAGAGCCAATGACGACTGCATCAGGTCCTTGCTGAGCAATGGTGACAACTTTGTATCCTCCCACGACTGGAATACCAGCAGGAATATCTACTGGATAGCGATAACCGTGTGAATAAAGCATTAAGACGCCGTTGAAGTTAGCAGGTACCTGCATTACATAAGCAGCACCGTCGCTGGTTGCACCTTGGCAACTAGTGACGCCACCAGCGGTAGCGCAAGCAGGATCTGCTGCACGAGCAGCAGTTGGCATTGCTGAGATTGCCAGGGAAACTAGGGCACCAGCAGCTAATAGAGCAATCTTCTTACTTTTCTTCTGTTGCATGATTGAGGTCCTCATTAGTTTGTAGGCAATCCGTTAGCAGGAAGTGCTGGACGCACATAAGTTGATTTCACAATTGCGCCAGCGCCTGAATCTGTGGTGTAAACCGAGTAATCGCCACCGACAGGCTTGAGTTCGCCGGAGGAGTTGTAGCTTCCAAACCAATACCCGTTGTAGCCGACGTGGACACCCTTTGCGTAGTTCAATGGTGCCAATCCTGCGCTAGCAAAAGTGGAGCCTTTGCTTTCTAGGGCAGCGACCAAACCTTTTTGAGTTGGATTAGATCCAGCTGCGCGAAGTGCTTGAACTGTCATCATTGCAGTGTTCATGCCAACCAAAACGTTGTTATCGAAGACAGCACCACCGTTGTATTTGGTGTTGATGCCTTGGAAGAATGCAACGTAAGGGTCGGATGTATCCGTTGGTGCAGGAAGGAAAGAAGCGCCAATTGCTCCCGTTAAGACTACGGCAGGAACTCCAACCGCCTTGAGAGTCGTAGCGTCGCCGCCGACAGAACCGAGAATCCATTGAGCTTTATATCCCAGCGCTGCAGAAGTAGCGAGAGCAGCTCCGGAGGCAGTGGTAACGCCAAACATAACTACAACTTCAGCGCCAGCAGTCTTAAGTTTGCTAACCCAACCGGCTGCGGTCTGCGCGCTTTGTGAACCGGATGCGTAGGAAACTTTGACGGCAAAGTTGGTGCCTGCCTGCTTAAAACCAGCAAGCGCATCAGTACCAAAATCATCAGCCTGATAAATCAAACCAAGTTTCTTTCCAGGGAATTTATCTTTGAGATATTGGCCCATGATCTTTGCTTCCATAATGTAAGAAGGAAAGAGGGAGAATGTTGTTGGGTACTTCTTTGCATCGGCAAATCCGCTGAAGCCGGTATTGAGGAAGAGATCCGGAACTCCGCGACGGCCCAAGTTAACCGACTTGGAAACTGCAATATGGTTGGCAGTACCCAGTGCGCCGATGACGGCGAAAACTTTATCTTTCAAAATTAATTCATTGGTCTTTGCTACAGCCAATGTGGGCAGATATGCATCGTCTTTCACGACAAGTTGAATCTTTCGACCATTTACTCCGCCATTGTCATTGACGTAATTGAAGTAAGCGATCATGGCTGCAGGAATCTTGTTGTAACCAGGAGCTGCGCTGCCGGTAAGTGGGATTGTGATTCCGAGCTTGATTGTTGTCGGAGTGACACCATCTGTGGTGTGCACATTAAACGCTTGGGCTGGGATGGCGGTTACTGCAAGTGCTCCTGCGGCAAGCGTCGCCAAAGCGAAGATTGTGCGCTTTGAACGTCGTCGTTCAAACATATATTTCCTTCCATCGAGGGTAAGAGCGATGCAATTACTAGGCAAATGAGAAGTTATTGCGAACTCTTGCGAGTTCTTTTCATGATTGCTTGCGGTCCGTTGGGAAAGAGTAGGACTGCAACGATCAAGAGCACACTGGTCAATAAGCCCGGAAGGTTTGAAGTTACTTTCTCAGATCCCCCTAGGTGCGTAGCCAACGCTCCGGTGATCTCTGGGATGGCAACCAAAACCACTGCGCCGACAATGCTACCTGTGAGTAGGGTCACTCCCGCAAGTACTGCCCCGGTAACAATCGAGAAAGAAAGGCTGGTGGGAAAGGCGCTGGGGGTGACCAAACTGATGGTCATTGCCAGAAGAGCCCCAGCTAAGCCGGCTAGGCCAGAACTGACGGTAAAGGCCAAAACCTTCGACCTGCCAACGTGGATACCCATCAGGGCCGCCGCCGTGGGATTACTTCGCAGCGCTCGCCAGTTGCGCCCGTAATGGCTACCCAAGAGATTAAAGCTGAGCCAGGTGATAATCAGAGCTGCCAGGCCGCTAATCCAGAAGAACCATTTGTATTGGGTGAAATCTGCGCCCAGCCAGGCTGGCGGCAATCCCACGTCATAGTTCAGGCCTTGCTCCCCACCTAGAAAGCCAAATTGGTTAGCCAAGGAAGGCAACCCCACGGCAAGTGCCAACGTGGTGCCGGCTAAATATGGACCGGTCAATCGCCCAGCGGCACTTCCCAAGATCGCACCAAATCCGGCTGCCGCTAGAACCGCCACAAAAAAAGTCAAAATGACGGGAAGATGCCAATAAATCTGGCTGAGCACTGCTGCATACGCACCAACCGCCATGAGCGCTCCGTGGCCCAATGAGATCTGGCCAGAGTAACCCGTGAGCAAAATGATGGAGATGATGGCAACAACAAAGACTGCAACGTTGGCACCTTGGTAAACGCGCAATTCATCGACGCGATTGCTCAAGAGAAATAGTGCAAGACCAATGAGGGGAAACGCGATGGCTGCCTTGAGCCGTCGACTGGAGTGTCCTAAGAAATTACGCATGTCGAGTCCGCTTCGCGCCAATTAATCCCGAAGGTTTAACCAGCAGAACCGCAATGAGAACAACGAAGGCAACTGGGAAGGCGAGAGAACTACTTATGTATTCCAAAACCAGAGCCAGACTTATTCCAAGAATTAATCCACCAACAGCAGCGCCAACCAAACTTTCTAGTCCGCCAATCACGGCGGCAACGAATCCAGATACCAACAATAAATCCAGTGAATTTGGCGAAAGGTAATTTGTCGGAGTAACTAACATTCCGGCAACAGCACCTGCTGCTCCCGCAAATGCCCAGCCAATTGTTCGAGTCAGATCTACTCGAATGCCTGCGAGGCGGGCTATCTCAGGCTGATAGGCAGATGCGCGAAGGGAAAGTCCCAGATTTGTTCGTTGGAAAATAACTGAAAAAATCAACATCACAACAACCGTCGTGACCACAATCAATAAGTTAATCGGCGCGAAGGGAATCGTGTTATGCCCAAAGGTAAATCCATGATTGGAAACAGGGAGTTTGAATTGCCGGAGATCTCCACCCCAAATCATTCCGACGATTGCACGTATTAGGCCAAGCAATCCCAAAGTTGCAATGACAGGAGCAATTCCAGCAACTGGTCCCGAATGCGCGCGCTTCATCAAGGTGCGAACCATCAAAATATCAATCAAGGCTCCGGTAAGCGCTCCGGCAACGAGAGCTATAGGGAATGCCAGCCAATAATTGTCAGTGTGCGTAATGACCTCATACCCAATATAGGTAGAGAGAATTGCTTGACCGGCTTGCGCAAAGTTAACGACTCTGGTCGAACGCCAGACCAGAACCAAGGCAAGGGCCATGAGGCTGTAAATAGAGCCGCCGCTGACGCCAATCAAAATAGTATTAAATAAGCGCTCCATTAGTACCCCAAGTAAGCGGCTCGAAGTGATGGATTATCAATGAGTTCGTGCGCAGGTCCTGAAGCCACCAATTTACCCAAATTGATAATGATGCCGATATCTGCGATGCGAAGTGCTCCCATGGCATTCTGTTCAACAAGGACGACCGTTAAATTATGGCGATCGCGCAATGCTTTAATTGCTTGAAAAATTTGATCGATGACCAATGGCGCTAATCCCAAGGATGGTTCATCAAGCAACAACAATTTTGGACGAGCAATCAGAGCACGCCCGATTGCCAGCATTTGCCGTTCGCCACCAGATAAAGTGTCGGCACTTTGTTGCATTCGCTCCCCTAAGCGGGGAAATAATTCAATAGCTTCGGCCGTCGCCAGGGCTACATCTTTTTTATCTTTTCGCCAGATTCCCCCGAGTGCAAGATTTTCTTTGACCGTTAATTCTGGAATGACTGATTTTCCATCTGATACATGCACAATTCCAGATCGAACTAAGTCTTCGGGCTTCTTGCGAAGTATTGATTGGCCATTCCATTCAACGCTGCCGGAGTGGGCGCTCTTCAGCCCAGAGAGAGTTCGAAGCAAAGTAGTTTTACCAGCACCATTAGAACCGATTACCGCAGCAAGCTCGCCCGGCTTTACCGTGAAGGAGAGATCGTTTACTGCGCGAATAGCACCGTGGCTGATGTTGAGCTCGGAGATAACAAGACCGCTCATGCGGATACCGCGCCTGAACCAAGATAAGCAGCAATGACAGCTGGGTTTTGACGAACCTCATGTACCGAACCATGAGCAATAACTTCACCGAAATTAAGAACGTAGAGGCGATGACATACCGACATGACCACATCCATATGGTGCTCGACCAATAAGATTGCACAATTTTCGCTTAAGTTTCGAATGAGGCCATTCATCCAATCAATATCTTGGGCGCCGAGTCCGCCAGCTGGTTCATCCAAAAGCAAAATCTTTGGCTCACTGACGAGTGCTCGAGCAATCGCAACGCGTTTAGTCGTGGGATACGGTAAAGATTCAACGGGCCGGTGGGCAATACCTGCGGCATACACTCGTTCAAGAGCGTTCATGGCGCGCGTACGCAATCTGGCTTCATCTCGGGCATCAAAGCCCAAACTTGCGCGAATGAATCCGCTTTCTACAAATTTGGTGGCGCCCAACATGACATTTTCCAAAACAGTGAGATCGGGAAACAATCCCACACCTTGCAACGTTCGAGAGATGCCTAAATCCACCAGATCGTGTGGTTTTGGCCAGGGCCGATCCTGATCGTGGACCCGCAGCGAACCAGATTCAACATCTACCAACCCGGAAACTGCATTAAATAATGTGGTCTTGCCGGCGCCGTTTGGACCAATAAGTCCAACAACTTCCCCGGGATGGAGGTCTAGAGAGACATGCGAGAGCGCCTTAAGGCCGCCAAAATTCACCGAAAGATTTTGAATTGAAAGCAAGGTGGAGTTCGATTCCATACCTACCTCTTCCACCTGATTACCTAATCACATTAATGCAGGTAAATCCTAGGCACCCGAGGGCCAATTCGGGTAACGATCTCGTAATTAATGGTGCCAGCAGCCTGCGCCCATTCATCTGCTGAACTTGCCTGATGACCGAAAATAGTGACCATATCTCCCGCCTTCGCATTGGAGGAGATTCCTAAATCGACAACAAATTGATCCATAGAAACTCGACCAATAATGTGGGCACGCTCGCCATTGATCGTGACAGCAGCGCTGGATGAAGTCCTCCGCGAGATTCCATCTGCATAACCCATCGCAACAACACCAAGTTTGGTGTCATGGTCAAGCACCGCTGTTCCACCATATCCAACTGCACTTCCTGCAGGCACATGCTTTACTAAATGCAAAATGGCTTTCAAGGTCATAGCAGGTTGCAGTCCCCACTGAGAAACTTCGCCTAGGGTAGTGATATCGGGCGAGAGGCCATACATGGCTATGCCAACGCGGACGATATCTTTTTGGGCATCACTATTCGTCAGTGTTGCAGCTGAATTTGCAAAGTGAACATATGTTGGATGAATTCCAAGGTCTTGTAATTGCGCCAGCTTGTGTTCAAAATCCGAAAGTTGTCGCGCGTTGGCAACCTCACCCGGTTCGTCGGCTCGGGCGAAGTGCGACCAGAATCCAGATGCTTCAACTTCATTTTGATGTTCGGCTAATTCAGAGAGAAAAACATTCCAGTCTTCTAAGAATCCGCCTCGACTCATTCCAGTATCGACTTCAATATGGATACGTGGTTTGACTTCGGATTCTTTTGCCGCCGCCAGAATTTCTCGAAAAATATCGGCCGATGGAACTGAGAGCTCTATATCGTGCGAGAGTGCCTTTTGGAAGTCGCTACCAGGAGGAGTAAGCCAAGCGATAATCGGAGCAGTAATACCCGAAGTTCGTAACGAGATCGCCTCCTCAAGCAGCGCAACGCCAAGGTAGTGCGCACCCCCATCCAATGCCGCTTGAGCAACCGGTATCAAACCGTGACCGTAAGCATCTGCTTTAACTACCGCCAAAACTTTGGCAGAGGTGCGTGCGGAGATAGTTCGAATATTGTGAGTGATCGCACCGAGATCGATTTCGGCCTGCGCGCGCATCGTCATTTGGCTTCTACAATCACCATAGCCGAAGCAATGCCGGCGTCATGCGATAGTGAAAGATGAACAATGCTCTCCTGAAGGCGCGCGCCAAGTGCTCCGCTAAATACAAAAAGTGGCTTGCCACTGGATTCATTAATGATCTCAACTTCTTGCCAATTGAAAGTGGCGGTCTTGGCATTGAGAGCCTTGGCCAGCGCTTCCTTTGCGGCGAAGCGCGCTGCCAACGAAGAAATGTTCAAGTGGGACTCGTTGGAGGTGAAGAGGCGACTACGAAGTGCGCTGGTACGTTCGAGTGATGCTTGAAAGCGTTGGATGTCGACGACGTCAACACCTATGCCGGTGATCGCTGCCATCACGACGGTTGTTTCTTGGAAGGAATAAACCGATCAATCGCGATGATCAACACCAAAAGGGAGGCACCCAGGAATGCTCCACCGAGAAGATCGGAAAACCAATGGGTATCTCGGATAAGTGAGACGACACAAACCGAAAAAGTTATAAGCAGCGCCAACCACATCACGCGAATTCCGTGAAAAGGTTCACGTTGGGTATATCGGTAAATCAAGTAGGCCAATAATCCCCACGACAACAGCGCGTTGGAAGCGTGACCACTTGGGAATGAGAGACCGCCGCTGTGCAATTGATCGATCTGCAAACGTGGCTTAGTTCGGCCAATGACTAATTTGCACACGCCTACAACACCATTGAGAAATACCAATGACAAGAGCGAGAGGTTAAAAGGTCGGAATGAGCGGAAACGCCAGCCGATAAATGCTGCCGCAACCAACAACACCGTGGCAGTAAACCAGCGCAATCCCATATCGTCGACCGCCAAAAGCGCGTGGCTAGACATGCCTTTAAAGGTGTGGTGACGTAATCCTTTTATCGTGTGGTCAAGGCGATATAGATACCCGCGACTGAGTACTTGTTGCGTGACAACCAAGAAGCCAAGAAAGAAGAGGGCGGACCAGCGAAGTGCTGCGCGCATCTCCGATCTTCGTTGGCTGACGACTAATTCAGACATGTCATTCCACAGTTACGGATTTAGCTAAGTTTCTTGGTTGATCCACATCGTTGCCACGAGCAATGGCCATTTCATATGCAATAACTTGAAGTGGCACGACCGATAGAACTGGCTGAAGAAATGGATGTGTGCTGGGTATGCGAACTACATGGCTGGCAGCTGGCACATGCCAATCACTAATAGCAATCACAACAGCGCCACGTGCTTTAACTTCTTGCACATTGCTGGCCATCTTCTCAGCGAGCAAAGAACCCTCGGCTGGAATCATCGCAACTACCGGAGTTCCTTGGTCGATGAGCGCGATGGGTCCATGCTTGAGCTCGCCTCCAGGAAATCCTTCGGCATGCATGTAGGCAAGTTCCTTTAACTTCAAGGCTCCTTCAAGCGCGGTGGGATAGCCAACATGCCTACCCAAAAAGAGCATTGAACTGGAATCCTTGAATTGGCGAGTGAGTTCGCGAAGTGGCTCGACGGTTTCCAAAACTTGTTCAACTTTGGCAGGAAGTGCCTCTAAATGCTCGGCCATCTCTGCAATAAATTCGGAAGTGATGGTTCCGCGGATCTGTCCGAGATGAAGACCAATGAGATACATCGCAATAAGTTGAGTAGCAAAAGCTTTGGTGGATGCGACCGCAATTTCTGGGCCAGCATGGGTATAGAGAACTGCATCAGATTCACGCGGAATAGTTGAGCCATTGGTGTTGCACACCGAAAATACTTGGGCGCCATTTTCCTTGGCGTAGCGCATAGCCATCAAGGTATCCATGGTTTCTCCGGATTGAGAGATTGGGATAACTAGAGTATGGCCGTCCACGCGCGGTTCGCGATAGCGATACTCGGATGCGTATTCGACCTCAACGGAAATGCCACCCCATTGCTCAATTGCATACTTTCCGACGAGGCCGGCATGAAATGCAGTTCCGCAAGCAATAATGACAACCTTGTCGATCTTTCCAAAATCAATATTTTGGCTAATTTCGGCGCCCAGACCGTGAAGGCGACCAATTAAAGTGTCGAGAATTGCCTTGGGTTGCTCGTAAATTTCTTTGAGCATGAAGTGTGCGTACCCACCACGTTCGGCAGCGCTGGCATCCCACGATATTTCGTATTCGTGATGCGGCAAAACATTGCCCTGCAAATCTGTAATAATGATTTCAGTTGGGCTGATATCGACAACCTCATCTTGGCCAAGTTCGAGTGCGCGCTTGGTGTGTGCAATGAATGCGGCGACATCTGACGCTAGAAAGTTCTCACCATTTCCTACTCCAACGACCAATGGCGAATTGCGACGTGCTCCGACAATGTGATCTGGTTGATCAGAGTGGATGGCCAATAAGGTAAATGAGCCGCGGAGTTCGGCACAGACTTCGCGCATGGCTGCAGCTAGATCTCCGTGATGAGCTTTGCGAGCATCGGAGAGCAGATGAACAACTGATTCGGTATCAGTCTCAGACTTAAAAATGTGGCCGCGTCGTTCAAGTTCGGCGCGAAGCTCGACATAATTTTCGATAATGCCATTGTGGATGAGCGCCAGCTTTCCCTCGTTGTCCAGGTGTGGGTGCGCATTGGTATCAGTGGGGCCACCATGAGTCGCCCATCGCGTATGCCCAATTCCGCTGTGGGAATCAGGGGTACCATCTTCAAGAGTTTCCTCGAGGTTTCCTAACTTCCCCGCGCGTTTTTCTACCCACAGCTGTTGGCCAACTGCGACAGTGAGTGCAATGCCCGCGGAGTCGTAGCCTCGATATTCAAGGCGACGTAAGCCCTCTAAGACGGGAGCGAGTGCGGAATTCTTGCCGGTATATCCAACGATGCCGCACATAAATTAGGGCTCCTCTAGTTAAAACTGGTGGGGACTATTTAGTTATCTCAAGTTCTGATCTTACTATTTCGGCCAATTTATGAGCGATTTGCTCGGCTTGCGCTTCACTTTCTGCTTCTACCATTACCCGAACGAGACTTTCGGTACCTGATGCCCGTACCAAAATTCGACCGGTTTCGGCTAATTCCTCTTCCATCGAAAGAATGTGACCCTTGATCGTCTCGGATGTCTCCAGCGCGGATTTGTTGACATTCTTTACGTTGATCAACACCTGCGGGTAGCGCTTCATAACTTTGGAGAGATCGGCAAGTGATTGCTGTGAGGCAACCATGGTCTGCATCAATTGCAAGGCAGTAAGTACTCCGTCACCAGTATTTGCGAACTTGCGCATGATGATGTGCCCTGATTGTTCGCCACCGAGGTGATGATCATCTGCCAACATTTTTTCAAGCACATATCGATCACCTACCGATGTGGTTTCGACGCTGATGCCGTTTTTCTGCATCGCCTTGATAAAACCTAGATTGCTCATGACGGTTCCGACCACAGTTGGGACCTGCCAATGTGCAGCCAGGATCGCCATAATGAAATCACCGTCGATGACATTGCCTGCGGCATCGATGGCTAAACAACGATCGGCATCGCCGTCATGGGCTATTCCAATATCTGCGCCAACTTCTTTTACCTTTGCAATCAAATTCTCTAGATGCGTTGAGCCACAGTTCTCGTTGATATTCCAACCCGTGGGGTTATTTGAAATGGCAGTTACTTCAGCGCCAGCGCGTACATATGCTTCAGGTGCGACTTCAGAAGAAGCGCCGTTTGCGCAATCAACTACGACTTTCAGGCCTTGAAGAGAGATGGATAACGAGGAAAGTAAATGGAAGAGATATCGCTCGGATGCACTCTCATCGAGAACAACTCGACCAACGTTTGCCCCGGTTGGGCGTTCCCATGGTTCGTTGAGCCTGGCTTCAATAGCGGCCTCTAATGCGTCATCAAGTTTTCCGCCGCCTTTGGAGAAAAACTTAATTCCATTATCTGGCATGGGGTTATGAGATGCGCTAATCATCACGCCCAGATCTGCACCGCTTTCGGCAACGAGGTGGGCAATTGCAGGTGTAGGCAAAATGCCGACCCGATACACATCAACTCCAGCACTTGCTAGACCAGCGATAACGGCCGCCTCTAGAAAATCGCCAGATGCACGCGAGTCTTGCCCAACGATTGCTTTCGGCCGGTGGCCGGTAAATGCTCCAGCCTCACCCAAAATATGGGCAGCGGCAACTGCTAGATCAAGAGCAAGTTCAGCTGTGAGATCGCGGTTAGCAAGCCCTCGAACACCATCGGTGCCAAAGAGAGCCATAGGTAGCTACCGTGACCTTGAAATAGAAATAAGAAGAATTAACGCTTGCTGTATTGCGAGCGCTTACGAGCCTTCTTTAGACCGTACTTCTTACGCTCGATAACGCGAGCATCGCGGCTGAGGAATCCAGCCTTCTTCAACGCTGGACGATTTGCATCGGTATCAATTTCGTTGAGAGCGCGAGCAACGCCGAGACGAAGTGCACCAGCTTGGCCGGAAGTTCCGCCACCGTTGATACGAGCAATGACATCGTAAGCACCTTCAGCACCAACGGTGCGGAAAGGTTCAGAGACGAGTTGTTGGTGAACTTTATTTGGGAAGTAAACAGCAAGTGGCTTGCCGTTGACGGTCCATTGTCCGGAACCTGGAATTAAGCGAACGCGAGCAACAGCTTCCTTACGACGACCGGTGCCGCCGCCAGGTGCAGTGATTGCTGGGCGGTTCGTGGCAGCAGCTGGTGTGCTGGTGCTGTACGAAGTAGGAACCTCGTTCTCATCGAGATCGACGGTGGTATCAAAGTCAGACATCTATGCTCCTATTTACTTCGTAACGATTTGAGAAACTTGGTTGAATACAAAAGGTGTTGGGTTCTGGGCAGCGTGTGGATGTGTTGGGCCGGCATAGACCTTTAACTTGGTTCCGACAACGCGACCGAGCTTGTTCTTGGGAAGCATTCCGAGGATTGCCTTCTCAACAATTCGAGTTGGATCTTGATTAATAAGATCGGAGTAAACGATGGAAGTCATACCGCCTGGAAAACCTGAGTGATGGTGAGCAAACTTCTGACCGGCTTTTTGACCAGTAAGAACAACCTTCTCGGCGTTGATAATGACAACGAAGTCGCCCATATCGATATGGGGAGCGAAGGTTGGCTTGTGCTTACCGCGCAACAGAACAGCTGCATGGGTAGCAAGACGACCGAGTACAACTCCTTCGGCGTCGATGACATGCCATTTACGACTCACGTCACCGGCTTTTGGTGAAAAAGTGCGCACGAGATCTCTCATTCCTAGTTAATAGCGATTAACTAACTTCATAATTCGGTTCTGACTTGGGCCTACCAGCTAAAAAACGCCTTGATGAGCGCTTAGCAGAAGGGCAAGGTTACCCGTAATAACACACATGGGTCAAAAAAGCGGGCAGGCTCTCCCCTGATCTGCAAAGGTACCTAATAGTCCCAAACTGGCTCAGGTGACTCATAGACCTGGCCGTTGGCGGGAAAGATCAGATAACGATCAAATCCTCGGGTGAACCAACGATCATGGGTCACCGAGAGCACGGTGCCGGCAAAGCCTGAGAGCCCTTGTTCTAGGGCTTCGGCTGAGGCTAGATCTAGATTGTCGGTGGGCTCATCCAAAAGGAGCATGGTGGCGCCTTCCAGCTCCAGTAAAAGGATTTGGAATCGGGCTTGCTGGCCGCCCGATAAGGACTCAAATCGTTGATCGCCCTGCTGGTTGAGTTCATAACGTCGCAGAACGCTCTTGGCCGGCCCCAGTTGAAGGGAATGATGGCTCCAGAGGAGTTCGATCAGGGTTTTGCCAATGAATTCTGGATGGGAATGAGTCTGAGCAAAGAAGCCAGCTGTGACCCGTGCGCCTAATTTGTAGGTGCCGGTATGGGCCACCGTGCCATCCCCTGCGAGTAAGCGGAGGAAGTGGGACTTGCCGGTTCCGTTCTTTCCCAAGATTGCCACCCGATCGCCATAGAAAAGTTCGAGATCGAAATTCTCGGTAAGTCCTGTCAGAGAAAGTTGCTCACAGGTCACCACTCGAACTCCGGTGCGCCCACCTTTTAGCCCCACCTGAACATTTTGCTCGATGGGTGGCGCCTCCGGCGGTCCTACTTCTTCAAATCTACGTAACCTGGTCTGCATTGCTCGGTAACGGGAAGCCATATCGGGACTGATCGATGCCTGGACTTGTAATTTCTTCACTAGGTTTATCAAACGCTCGTGTTCTTCTTCCCACCGCAACAGAAGTTCAGCGATGCGTTCTTGTCTGGCTTTGCGTTCATCGTGCCAGGTCGAAAATTTGCCGCCATGAACCCAAGCAGTATTTCCATTTGCTCCAAGTTCGACGGTGACAATCTTTTCGGCAACGCGATTGAGCAATTCACGATCGTGGCTGACAAAGAAAACTGTCTTCTTGGTTGCCACAAGTTGTTCTTCTAGCCATCGCTTGGAAGGGACATCGAGATAGTTGTCTGGCTCGTCAAGAACGAGAACTTCATCGTCACCGCGAAGTAGCGCCTCCAGTACGACCTTCTTCTGTTCGCCGCCGGACAAAGTGGTGACGAGTCGATGAGATACATCATCAAAAGTTTTACCTAGCGCTGAGGTGCAGCAAACATCCCACATAACCTCAGCTTCATATCCGCCGGCATCGCCCCAATCGGAAATCGCCTGGGCGTAAGCCATCTGGTCTTTCTCTGAGTTTCGCTCATTCATTAACTTCTCTGCCGAAATCAACTTCTCCGCTGCCATACGTATTTTCGGAGGAGAGACGGAAACCAATAAATCGCGAACCGTACTTTCATCCCGAACTTGGCCAATAAATTGCCGCATGATTCCTAGCCCACCAGAAATGGAGACCTTGCCGGCATGAGGCTCTAGGTCGCCACAGATCATTCTGATCAAGGTGGTTTTACCCGATCCATTTGCACCGACAATGGCTACTTTTGCGCCATCACCCACTCGAAAATTGATGTCACTTAGTAAAATCCGACCATCGGGTAACCAGTACTCGACATCGCTTACATCAATATGACCCATTATTCGTCCGAATCTCTGCGACCTAAAGTCATCGCAATGCGATCCAACAATTGGTCATCGGCCGGATAATCAACCTGAGTTAGGGTTAAGCCTTTGGAAGGAAATACATAGCTTTCAGAAATTCTGGTTTTATTGGCCAGCATTTCTTCCATCCACTCTTGTGGAAAACGACCTTCGCCAACACAGACCGCAGCCCCAACCAAATTGCGAACCATGGAATAACAGAAGGCATCGGCGGAAAGTTTTGCGCGAAGATATCCATCTTCATCTCGGCTCCAATGAAACTCTTGGAGATCACGAATAGTGGTGCTTCCTTCTCGGAATTTACAGAACGCCGCGAAATCTCTTTGGCCCAACATTTGCGCACTAGCTTTATTTAGCGCCTCGACATCGAGATCGCGAAACCATGGAGCCACATCAAAACGATTAAGCGGTGGCAATTGCTTTCCGCCATCCAAAATCTTGTAGATGTAATGGCGTTTAATAGCCGAGAATCGAGCATGAAAATTTTCCGGCGCTTCTCTCACTTCATTGACACGAATATCTTGATCCAATATGCGATTCAATCTATAGGCGAAATTATCAATTTCTAAATCGGCCGCTGGGACATCAACGTGAATAATTTGGTGAGTGGCGTGAACTCCGGCATCAGTGCGCCCGGCAACGATGGTCTCGGACTTGTTACGCACAACTCGAGAAATCGTAGTTTCAATCTCTTCTTGCACGGTCCGTTGATCTGGTTGCTTTGCCCAACCCGCATAGTTAGTACCGTCGTATGCCAGATCTATGCGTAAACGACGAAACCCACTCTCGGGATTGAGAGTGGGTTCGGTCATGAGAATCTTTTAACTAACGGCAGCGCTTAAGCCTTCTTAGCAGCAGCCTTCTTCGTTACCTTTTCAGCTGCAGCAACAGTTGCCTTCTTGGCAGGTGTTCCTTCGCTGAGAAGTTCGATAACTGCCATTGGAGCGTTATCTCCATGGCGAGGACCGATCTTGGTGATACGGGTGTATCCACCGTCACGGCTGGCAAAGCGCGGACCGATTTCAGTGAAGAGAGTGTGAACCACGCTCTTGTTCTGAATGGTCTGCATAACTCGACGACGAGCAGCGAGATCGCCTGCCTTGGCAGCAGTGATCAGCTTCTCGGCTACCGGACGGAGGCGCTTGGCCTTTGTCTCAGTGGTCGTGATTTTGCCGTGTTCGAAGAGTTGTTCGGCCAGGGTGCCCAGCAACAATCTTTCGTGTGCGGGACCACTTCCGAGGCGTGGACCTTTACTTGGTGTTGGCATTTTGAGTGTTCTCCTAGACCTATTCTGACTCGACGACTTCGTCGTCAACGCTGGTGCCGTAATTAGCATGCTTGGTTGGGTCGAAACCGATTGGGCTGTCCTTCAATTGAAGGCCCATGGAGTGAAGTTTTGCCTTCACTTCATCGATTGACTTTGAACCAAAGTTTCGGATATCCAAAAGATCTGCTTCGGAACGTCCTACGAGTTCGCCGACAGTGTGAATACCTTCACGCTTGAGGCAGTTGTAGGAGCGAACTGTCAGATCAAGATCTTCGATAGGAAGAGCAAGATCAGCAGCGAGAGCAGCATCCTGAACGGATGGTCCCATTTCGATGCCTTCAGCATCGACATTGAGTTCGCGAGCCAAACCGAAGAGCTCGACCAATGTCTTACCAGCAGATGCCATGGCATCTGAAGGCTTCATTGATTGCTTGGTTTCGACATCGACGATCAAGCGATCGAAGTCTGTGCGTTGTTCAACGCGAGTTGCTTCGACTTTGTAGGTAACGCGAAGAACAGGTGAGTAGATAGAGTCAACTGGAATACGTCCAATTTCTCCGCCTGCTTGCTTGTTCGCTACGGCAGTTACATAACCGCGGCCGCGCTCGACAGTAAGTTCGACTTCAAACTTTGCCGATGAATTCAAGGTAGCGATGTGAAGTTCGGGGTTGTGAACTTCGACGCCTGCTGGACATGCGATATCTGCGCCAGTGACGACGCCTTCGCTGCCGGCACGGATGTAGAGCAAAGATGGTTCGTCGTTGTCGGATGAGAGCACGAGGTTCTTGATATTCAAGACGATCTCGGTGATATCTTCCTTAACGCCTTCTAGCGTGGCGAATTCGTGAAGTGCACCATTGACTCGAATGCTGGTTACAGCTGCACCAGGAATCGAAGACAAAAGTGTACGACGGAGCGAATTGCCAAGGGTGTAACCAAAGCCAGGCTCTAGCGGTTCAATAATGAAACGTGAGCGGTACTCAGATACAACTTCCTCGTTGAGGGTGGGGCGTTGTGCAATAAGCACTTAGTTCCTCCGTAGGTCTCGAGAGATCCACTATTTGATCTCCGCTTGGCGGTTTTAAATTCTTTAGGCCGTTTTACCGGCTTTTCTGCAAGTAAAGCTTTTTAAAAATTAACGCGAGTAAAGCTCAACGATGAGTTGCTCTTGTACTTGAGTGTCGATGATGGTGCGAGTAGGAACTGCGTGAACCAAGATACGAAGCTTGGAACCAACAACTTCTAGCCAGGCAGGAACTGCCTTCTCACCAAGTTCGGCGCTAGCGATGATGAATGGTGTGTTGTCGAGTGAACCAGGAACGACATCGATGATGTCCATTGGAGTCACGCGATATGAAGGAATGTTGACCTTCTTGCCATTGACAAGGAAGTGACCGTGGCGAACCAACTGGCGTGCCATGTCACGGCTCTTTGCAAAACCTGCGCGGAAAACGACGTTATCGAGACGGGTCTCGAGAATGACGAGGAGGTTCTCACCGGTCTTACCTTGAAGACGGTTTGCCTCTTCGTAGTAACCACGGAATTGCTTCTCAAGAACACCATACATACGTGCGCACTTTTGCTTTTCGCGCATTTGAAGTAGGTACTCGGATTCCTTGGAACGACCACGACCGTGCTCCCCTGGTGGGTATGGACGTGATTCGATAGGACATTTTGGACCATCGCACTTAGAGCCCTTGAGGAAGAGCTTTACTTTTTCGCGACGGCAGCGCTTGCAATCTGCTCCGGTATAACGAGCCATATCTTCTCTTCCTTCCTTAAACTCGACGTGGTTTTGGTGGACGGCAGCC
>CANBRH010000020.1 GCA_947371865.1 Actinomycetota bacterium | reverse complement strand
GAAGGACCGCTTCTCCTTGCACTTTACGCAGTAGGCCTCACCCTTGTATTCCTCAGCCATATTGACCCTCCCATCGCTGCACGATCAAAGATCTGGGAGCCTCCCACATCTCTTGTGCGTGAGCCCACCATACCCCCGTTTACGCGTGGTGGACGGGATTTCACGCTCAATTTTCCGCCTTAGTTAACCCTGCGCAGGTGGAGCCAGCAGGCCCGCCTCATAGCCATCGAGGAAGGCTTCGGCCCGTTCGCGGTCGGGAAAACGCTGGAGATAGGCATAGAACTCGGTCTGGTGGTCGGGAATGCGCAGGTGAATCAGCTCGTGAAAGAGCACGCAGCGCAGGACGAAGTCAGGTACTGAGTTGAGCCGGTCGGATATCCGAATTGTCCGATCTACGGTGGTACAGGAGCCCCATCGGTCGCGCATGGGACGCCAAGTGACGCTGGCAGGGCGCTCATCAAAGTCGGGCAAGAACTCATTAAGGAGTTGCTGGGCGATCTCGGAGAGTTTTTCATCGCTCCGCCGGCGCTTGGATTCACGGGCCAAGACCATGGCAATCATCTCTGGGACCAGTTCGGCCTCTTCGCGCCGCGTCGTTCGGGAAGGAACGTGAATCTCGATGAGCCCATTTTTGCGGAAGGCGCTGATGCTTCGCTTGCGGCGCGGGCTCCGTACGACTCGATATTCGGGCAAGGCACCCGGGTCGGAGACTGGGAGAGGAGCTATGGCTGAGACTGGCGTTTGGACCGGTGTTTGCGCTGGAGTGCGCGCTGGTGCCGGCGCTGGGAGAAGCTGAAGGGCGCTCGCGCTCTGGCGTGATGCAGGTTTCTTTGGTTCCACGGGGCGCAAGATATCGGTGAAGAATTCTTCTTGGAAAAAGTTGTCCACCGACATATCGAGTTATCCCCCTCTTCTCCACATGGTTATCAACATCTTCTGTGCATAACTTGTAAAAGTTTAGCGAGCGGGAGAAAAGACTGGGCTGAACTCACCGAAGGCGAGAGTGAAAATCGCCTGCACCTATCTAGTGCCTTTCAAGGCGTTTTGCCTGAACCTTCGTGAACCTAAATGGATGCCAGTGAATTGTCATGAATGGAGTTATCAAATGGGAGAGGGCCGCGAGATGTCGCTATGAACGAGAAAATAAATATCGATAAATGTCAAATAACTTTCATTTCACGCTTGAATTTTTCAGTGGCGTCCACTCATTTGTGACTTTAAATTAGTTGATAATGAATTGAAGTTGTCGTAAGTTTCACCCACGAAGTCCTCGGATAACCGTTCAGTATCTGCAAGGGGAAGGCAGATAATGAATCGTGCGCCCGGGGGCTTCGCTTTTTTCTGGCCCGATAATGAGGCAGCTAAATTAATCCCGAGAGATCGTCGGGAACAGTGGTACTAGCTAAGAATTTAGTTACATCTGGCAGGTCGGTTTCGGTAGGCAATAACGCGGGGTCTTCCCAACGTTGATCGCGGAAGTCCACTCCCTCCAGCTCTTGCACCTTCGCCCAAAACGATGAACATTCACGCATGAGGCGTGGCGAAACTTCTAATCCAAGAAGAGATGCAAAGAGTTGCTGAGTCGGGGAGTTAGAGGCACGTCGACGTCGCAATGATTCACCGAGTGCGGGCAAAGAGGGAAGTCGATCTGTTGCCGCTCGCGTTACAACTTGATCAATCCAACCTTCGATTAACGCCAAGATCATTTCTAGTCGAGCCAGAGCGGCATCTTGCTCAGCGGATTGTTCTGGAGTGAAGAGCCCTTGAGTCATGGCCGAGGAAATTGATTCTGGGTTATTAATGTCGAGTGCACCAGAATTAACAGCGTTTTCCGCCTGCTCTTGGATGGCTGCGATATCTACTCGAATGCCTTTTCCGTATGCTGCAAATGCATCGTTGATGTACTGAGCCAACCAGGGCGTGTGCGAGAAAAGTCTGGCAGCTGCAGCCTCGCGAAGTGCGAGATAGATACGAACTTCACTTTCTGGAAGATCGAGCCCTTGCCCCCAGGCTGTCACGTTCTGAGGAATGAGGTGAGATTCGAATTTGGAGAAGAGGGGAATTGCCACATCGTGTGAACCGGTCACCGTCGTTGAAAGTAATCCGATGGATTGACCAAGTTGTGTGGCAATCATCGAGCCCATGAAGGATCTCAGTAGCAATCCAATTCCTTGCAGCATTTCTGCAGTGGGTTGAACGCCATCTGGAAGTTGAAGCTCTTCGCCAAAACCAGCGCCCGACTCGGTGATCAGGTTAGTTAGCGCAGTTGCCATTCCCTCGGCCAGGGGTTCTACTAGTTTTTGCCATCCCGCCAAAGATGAATCTAGCCAATCACGGCGCGACCACGCAGGTTGAGCGGTCTGAACGCTGGCCGGAAAAAATGTCACATTGTCGATCCAGGTGTTTGCAATATCGAGCGCCTCGCGCATTTGTGCTGAATCGCTGGTACCAACAAATTCTTCATTTTGTGTCGCTAAGAATTTTTTTGCAATCTCGCGAATGGTTTCAACGGCGATTAATGGATTGTTTCCAGTTCCAGAGTTGAAAAGTGTTTGTGGTGAAATTCCGAAGTTAGCAAATTGTTGAAAGAGGGCATCGAAATTGGGCACGCCCTTTCCAGATTCCTCGGCGTTCTCATCGCTGGGGCCGAAACCAAAGTTGCCACTCATGCTTCTCCTCTAGTTCTTTTTCTTTCATACTTCTTAGACCATAACCGTGAAAGCTGAAAAATACTTCCCAGAATTGGCGTTATTTTCCACCTCTCAGCCTAGGCACACCTTTCTCTGCCTGCCGCCAGCGCTGAAAATTCCTTCCTCACCTTTCTTCGTTAGAGTTAGCGCATGATCTCCGCCGCAGTCGCCTCAACCGCCTTTTCGGCCTTGATTTGGTGGGCGGTTCCAGTCGTGGCGTTATTAGGGGCATTCACCTACGTCATTTGGGTCAGCAAATTCCAAGATAAATTCCATAATGAGACCAACCGGTCGGTGACGAAATTTCAGAGCTTCCAAGAGAGTTTTCGCGATAGCCAGCCAGTAATTCTCATTCCCACGAACGAGGCAGAGGCTGATCCGGTGGCCCCAAAGGTTGCCGAAGATCCGCAGAAGCGCGGCGAATAATCTCTCATGATTTTTCGTAGGCGAGTGCCGATCTTTGCCGGTCTCATTGCCGTGGTCGGCTTAATTTTGGCGCTTTTTGCACCGCTTCCGTACGTCATTATTAAACCTGGACCGACCCAGAATGTTTTGGGAAGCACCATCACGATTAAGAACACCCAAGTCTTCCAACGGCCCGGCCAACTCTTCTCCACCACCGTTTTGGTCTCCAATCCCGAGGCAAAGATGTACGGGGTGGAACTGTTGGTCAATTGGATTGAAGGTGATTCGGTAGTTTTACCTCGCAGCGCCGTTTACCCAAAATCTGAAAACAATGCGAAGGCTTTGCAGGTTGGCGCTCAAGAGATGGTGACGTCAGAATCTTCAGCGATCGCCTCAGCTCTCGTGCTTTACAAAGCCCAACACCCGGACCGCCCGATTTCGGTTAAAGCCTCCGATGTTTCTATTTCTTTAAAAGATACGGGTGGACCGAGCGCCGGATTGATTTTCGCCCTTGGGCTGCTCTCGCGCTTGGATCCGCATGATTTCATCCACGGACGATCCATTGCAGGAACTGGAACTATCGATACGGCTGGAAATATTGGCCCAATTGGTGGAATCGACCAGAAAATGGTTGGTGCCGCACGAGCCGGGGCCAAGCTTTTCCTTATGCCGGCGCGCAATTGCGCAGATGTCACCCGTGTGCCGAAAGGGATGCGAGCAGTGCCGGTACAGACGCTCTTTCAAGCGTTGGAACTACTCCAAGCAAACTCTTCTGAGAAGTACCCGGTCTGCCCAACTAGATAGAGTAGGGACATGAGTTCATTTCAGTTCCCGAATAATCCTTTTTCTCGCCCAGGCGGCAACAACGGTGGAAATACTGGTGGCCCTCGACGCAAGCGCGGTCCACTTCCCTTCACCATTATTACTTTGGTCGTTATCGGCATCGTGCTGGTTGCCCTCAGCGGTTTCTACGCGGATCTGCTCTGGTTTCGTTCTGTTAATTTCACCAGCGTATGGCGCACGGTTCTCTTCACAAAAGGTGAACTCTTCATCGGTTTTGGACTTATTACTTCGCTCATCATTACTTCCAATATCTTTATTGCGTATCGCAAGCGCCCCATTTACGTTCCGATGACTCTTGAGGCCGACAACCTGGAACGCTACCGCGCACAAATTGAACCCATTCGTCGCTATGCATTGATCGCCGTAGGCGCTCTGCTCTTTTACTTTGCTGGAAGTTCCGGAACGAAGTTGTGGGAATCCTGGTTGCAGTTCAAGAACTCAACACCCTTCGGAACTAAAGATGCCCAATTTGGTTTAGATATTTCATTCTTTGCATTTAAGTTGCCGTTCTGGCAATCGCTTATTGGCTGGGCGATCTCCACTGTAGTCATTTCAATCTTGGCCGCCTCGGTCGTTCACTATCTCTATGGCGGTATTCGCCTCCAGGTTCAAGAAGATCGCACCACGGTTTCAGCACGCGTCCAACTCTCAGTTCTGCTCGGCGTATTGGTTTTGTTAAAGGCAGTTGCCTATTGGTTTGATCGATATTCCTTGGCTCTCAAGGAAGGTAAGTTGATCACCGGCTTGGCTTACACCGATGTGAATGCCGTGCTGCCTGCAAAAGCAATTCTCGCTGGTATCGCACTAATCTGTGCTTTGCTCTTCTTTGCCAACATCATTCGTCGCTCTTGGATTTTGCCTACCGCTGGCGTGACTTTGATGGCGGTTTCATCGCTCATCATTGCTGGTGTGTATCCCGCAGTAATCCAGCAATTCCAAGTTAAGCCCAGCGAATCTTCAAAAGAGGCGCCATTTATTCAGCGCAACATCAATGCAACGAGAGCTGCATACGGCGTGGCAAATGCCAAGGTGATCGATTATCAAGCCACAAGTTCTGCCACAGCTGGACAGCTTGCCAATGATGCAGCGACCATCTCCAATATTCGGTTGATGGACCCCAGCGTTCTTTCGGCGACTTTCCGCCAGTTGCAACAGATTAAGCCGTATTACACCTTCCCGGATTCATTGGATATCGATCGCTACACCATCGCTGGTCAACAGCGCGACACCGTCGTGGCTGTCCGCGAACTCAATATCAATGGCAACCCCAGCCGTAACTGGATTAACGATCACTTGGTTTACACCCACGGATTCGGATTTGTTTCAGCCTTGGGAAATACTGTCGATACTGATGGCAAGCCCAGCTTTGTTGTCGGAAATATCCCGCCAACTACTGGCTTAGGTAAGTTCGAGCCACGTGTTTACTTTGGTGAAAACGTTCCTGATTACTCCATTATCGGTGGTGCCAAGAATTCATCACCTGTAGAACTTGACTATCCAGATGACAACTCGGCCAACGGCCAGAAGAACTACACCTACACCGGTAAAGGTGGAGTTCCTATGGGCAATCTCCTTACCCGGTTGCTATTTGCGATTAAATATCAAGATCAACGCATTGTTTTATCTAGCTTGATTAACTCTGACTCGAAGATTCTTTTCAATCGCAATCCTCGAGATCGTGTTGCAAAAGTTGCGCCATGGTTGACTTTGGATGGCAATCCTTATCCAGCCATCGTTAACGGTCGCATTCTTTGGATTGTTGATGGTTACACCACCTCTGCTGGTTACCCATATTCCAAGAAGACCAACCTCAATGGCGCCACTACCGATGCACTCACCAATGCATCGACTTCTGTGACCGCGTTGGATAACAAGACTGTCAATTACATTCGCAACTCCGTAAAGGCAACTGTTGATGCTTATGACGGAACGGTCTCCTTGTATCAATGGGATGCCAGCGATCCAGTTTTAAAAACTTGGAGCAAGGCATTTCCTAATACGGTAAAGCCAAAGAGCGCTATGTCAGCCGCGCTGTTGGCTCATATTCGTTACCCTGAAGATCTCTTCAGCGTTCAACGCGATATTTTGGGCACCTACCACGTGGAAACTGCTGGCGCTTATTACGGTGGCCAAGATTTCTGGAAGGTTCCAACTGATCCATCCACTTTGGGTGCTAATGCCGGAAACCAACCTCCGTACTACTTAACGCTTCAAGTTCCCGGTACTAAGGCTGCTGCATTCTCATTGACAACTCCGTTTGTTCCACGTGGTGGTCGACAGAACTTGACCGCTTTTGCGGTAGTGAATTCGGACTTCGGACCTAACTACGGGAAAATTACGGTTCTTCAATTGCCGCGTTCGACAAATATCTCTGGTCCTTCTCAAGTTGCCTCCAACTTCGAAGCTAAACCTCAAGTAGCCCAAGCGCTCTCCTTGCTGCGCCAAGGCGGATCCGATGTTGTACTTGGCAATCTTCTAACGCTGCCAGTTGGTGGTGGATTGCTCTATGTCCAACCGGTTTATGTTCGCGCTACTTCCAACTCAGCTTCCTTCCCACTGTTGCAGAAAGTCCTGGTCTCCTTTGGCGATCAAATCGGATTCGATGACACTTTGAAGGCAGCGTTGGATCAAGTCTTCGGCGGCAACTCCGGGACCACAGGCGCGACAACCGGAACGACAACCGGCGGCACGACCACCGGAACCATTCCTAGTTCTTCACTCAAGGCCGCCCTTGCCAGCGCTCAGAGCGCACTTGCAGATTCGCAAGCAGCACTTAAAGCTGGAGATTTCACCGCCTATGGCAAGGCTCAGGATCGCCTCAAGGCCGCTATCGCTGCCGCCATCACCGCGCAAGCCAAGGGCAAGTAGCCCCAGTTTGGGTATTGGTCGGGAATCGCCTAGAATTGGGATTTCCGACGCGGGGTGGAGCAGCTCGGTAGCTCGCTGGGCTCATAACCCAGAGGTCATAGGTTCAAATCCTGTCCCCGCTACTAGATATCGCACCGCACGACCGGTTCCAGAAGTGGAACCTCCAGCAATGGAGAAGGTCGTGCGGTGCTTTTCTTTGTGACCAGTTTTCTGATTTACCCAGTCATCGCCGGTTCAGTTGATTTCGGCCTATCTGGGACTCCTCGCCTAGACTTAAGGCCATGAGCGACACGAACGACCAGCTGGCCGTGTTCACCCCCGCCCGCCATCTCAAGGCCTACATCACCATGCTGCTCTCCTCGATTGCCAGCCTTACCGCCTCTTTGGTGCTCTCAGTCGATGCCATCACTTTGGCCAAGAACGCCAACGCCAAGCTCTCCTGCGACGTCAACGCCATCATCTCCTGCGGCAAGGTCGCTCAATCCTGGCAGTCCAACCTGCTGGGCTTTCCTAATGCCTTCCTCGGGCTGATCTGCGAGCCCGTCGTCATTACCTTGGCGGTTGCTGGCCTGACTCGTGTGCGTTTCGGTAAGGGCTTTATGAAGGTCGCACTGGCTATTTACGGAGTTGGCTTGCTCTTTGCCTTTTGGCTCTTCTCTCAATCTTTCTTCGTCATCAAAGCTTTCTGTCCTTGGTGTCTCCTCGTGACCGCTTCGACCATCACCGTCTTCTTCAGTATGTTGCGGGTGAATTTGCTGGATAACACCTTTAATTTTTCGCAGGAGCGCTACGACCGTATTTCTGGTTTGCTCCATGCAGGGCGTGACAGTGTCGTCGTTGTCGCCATTTACACAGTCTTGGCGACGTTGGTGATTCTTAAATATGGCCAGTATTTCTTGCCATAAATATTATGAATCTTTCACAGCGCTACGACCGATCCGTTGAACATCTCATTGCCCAAACTGCCGAACGCACCGTCGCAGCCATCTTGCACGCCTGGAGCGAAGAGCGCGATGCGCATATTGTCATTACCGGCGGACGTAATGGCTCAGCCGTAAGTAAATCGCTAGATCTTGAATTATTTCGTGGGACCGCAGAATTTCGGGACGCCAAGAGTGGAAAAACTCCTAGAGCTCTCCACATCTGGTTTAGCGATGAAAGATTTGTAGAGTTTGAAAATTCTGATCGCACTGATACAACTCTTATTGAAAATATCAAATTAACCCGCAACTTAATTACTTTTCATAGAGTTTCTCCACCCAGCCGAGGTTCACTCAATGAAGCTGCAGAAAATTATTCAAAGCAATTAAAAGAAAATCTGGGAGATCAACGATTTGAAGTTGTGATTTTAAGTTTGGGTGAAGATGGGCATGTGGCATCGTGTTTTCCAGATATTCCAGATTCCTTGGAATCAGGTTCACCTGCGATCGCAGTGTGGGATTCACCGAAACCGCCCAGCGAACGCGTTTCGCTCTCGTTAAAACAACTTGCTCAATCCCATCAGATTTACGTCATGGCCTTTGGTGAAAGCAAGCGAGAGGCGATAGTTCGCTCTATAAACGAGGCCTCTACCTCTCCCGTGGGCTTATTACGAGGAAGTTCTCCTCACGGAAATATTTTCGTTCTGACAGATCTCAACTGAAAAGTAAGATTAATGCTGTGAAGGGAGCCCGAAATGTCAGCTCGTAATGAGGTTGCACCACTTCAGTTCACGATGGTTGGCCTGGGTCGCATGGGCGCCAACATCGCCCGCCGAATTCAACGCCATGCTTCATCCGCGCAGCCCGTAACAATCAATGTATTTGACGTTAATCCCGAGACTGTGAAATCAGTTGCGGCTGAAGGATTTAATGGACTCAGCTCACTTGCTGATCTGGCACAGTTCAATAACGCCGAGAATCCCCAAGTTGTTTGGATCATGGTGCCATCTGAAGTAACCGCAGCGACTATCAAATCTGTCGCCGCTCATCTGGCACCGGGTTCGACAATTATTGACGGTGGCAATTCTTTTTATCGTGACGATGTTGCTAATGCAGCCTGGCTGGCCGAATACGGCATCAACTTCGTTGATGTTGGAACCAGCGGAGGCGTCTATGGACTCGAGCGTGGCTATAGCTTGATGATCGGTGGAGACAAGAACGTTGTCGATCGACTTCGCCCTATTTTTATTGCGCTTGCGCCCGGTGTCGACTCTGCCGAACGCACGCCTGGAAAAACCGGATCCGTTTCTGATTCGGAACAAGGTTTCTTTCATTGTGGTCCAGTAGGCGCTGGCCACTTCGTAAAGATGGTTCACAACGGAATTGAATACGGCGCCATGGCTGCATATGCCGAAGGCTTGAACTTGTTGCACACCGCGGCCGAGGGCATCAAACATCCAACTGCAGTTGGAAGCCATTCCGAAACAAAGTACGACCTTGATATGGCTGAAATCTCAGAGGTATGGCGACGCGGCTCCGTCGTTGCATCGTGGCTCTTGGACTTAACTACCCAGGCTTATGCTGAGGATCCAGAACTTGCCGGCTATACCGGCGCTGTTGCCGATTCCGGCGAGGGGCGTTGGACCGTTCAGACAGCAATCGATGCCGGTGTTCCTGCAAACGTTTTGAGTGCATCTTTGATGGGGCGCTTCTCCTCCCGCGGGAATGATCTGTATGCAAACAAGGTTCTTTCTGCCATGAGGCGCAAATTCGGAGGTCACTCCGAGGCCACCAAGAAAACCGATTAAGAGGAAACTTGTTGATGATTAAGAAGAGCCCTGAAGTCGCTGAATCTGATGTGCTGGTCCTTTTTGGTGCCACGGGCGATTTAGCAAAGAAGAAACTTTTTCCCGCTTTGTACAACATGGCTCGAAAAGGGGCGTTAGAGGCTGAGGTGGTAGGTGTTGCATCCACTAAATGGGACCACGAACAATTTATAAATAATGCCTTCACTGCAATTCGTACCAATGTTGCAAATGTCGATGAAACCATTCTGGCCCAACTTGATTCCAAACTTTCATTGGTCGTCGGAAACTACGAAGATCCCAAGGTCTACCAAGATCTGGCCGAGAAATTGTCGAACAAGCTCAATCCCGTTATTTATTTGGCCATCCCGCCATCCCTTTTTGAAACCGTTACTCAAGGTTTGGCAGCGGTTGGGCTGACTTCCCATGCCCGACTCGTTGTGGAAAAGCCCTTTGGGCGTGATTCGCAATCTGCCGAGCTCCTTCAGGAAGCACTCGAAAGAGTTTTACCGGAAGAGCGCATATTTCGCATTGACCACTATTTGGGCAAAGAGTCTGTGGAAGATATTTTGATCTTCCGCTTCGCAAACTCCATCTGGGAACCTCTCTGGAATCGTCGATACATCAACAGCGTGCAGATCACTATGGCCGAAGATTTTGGTATCGAAGGTCGCGGCGCTTTCTATGACGGCGTCGGTGCTATTCGAGATGTTCTGCAAAATCACTTACTGCAGGTCTTAACGTTGATCGCGATGGAGCCTCCTTCGGATCTAACTTCACAATTTATGGAAGATGAAAAAATAAAGGTTTTGCGTGCCATTGATCCATTAAAGGCCGATGAGATCGTTCGGGGTCAATACGTGGGTTATCTCGATGAATCTGGGGTCGCCGCCGGATCGCATACCGAGACATTCGCAGCCGCGTTGCTCCACGTTGACAATTGGCGTTGGGCTGGAGTTCCGTTCTATTTGCGAACTGGCAAATATTTAGCGGAAACAACGTTAGAAGTTGTCGTTGAGTTTAAGCATCCGCCACGCTTGCTCTTTGCTGAAGGCCAAGAAACATCACCTAATATTTTGCGATTCCGTCTGGGCAAGAACGATGGCGTCGATATCGAACTCTTGGCTAAGGCGCCCGGTGATCATCTGGCGACGGTGCCCGTCCAGCTCAACGTTGAATTCAGCGCCGCCCTGGGTGATCGCCAGGAAGCTTACGAGCGCTTACTTCGCGCCGCCATGCTGGGAGATCACTTGCGCTTTACTCGCATTGATTCAGTTCTAGAAAGCTGGCGCATCATTGAAGATGTCATTCATGGCGACCCTCAGGTTTATCCCTATTTCAAAGGCACTTGGGGTCCAGAGAAAGTAGATGACCTGATGCCTCAGGGATGGATCGATCTCTAAAGATTTTTTGTTACTGGCTCTCGTTAGGTTCTCTTCGGGTGCGGGCGGATAGATGGTTCTACTTGTAGCCAATCAGAAAGACGCCGTAGACCAAACCATCAATGGCAAGTAACCGAAAATTGGCGGAGTCGTTATTCGCTTTTATGATTCGATCTGAAATTTCTGGGTGGAACGCAGCCGCGCTCTTGCTAATCGCCTCCACCTCACCAAAGAGAACCGTACGGATCTTGCCCGCAACGTTGCTCTTCTCGGCAAAGCCTGATCTCAAGGTTTCTTCCGAGAGAAGTTGGTCCTGATGGCGATTAATGAGCGCTCGAATCTCAAAATCGGAGATATAGCTGGTTTGACGGTTGATTTGAGTACCTAAGTAACCACTTCCATCAAGTGGATCTTCTACGACGAAGAGTTCGATAAATTCCGGTGCAGAACTAACTGCTGAAGAATGATAATAAGAATCTGCTAGCTCATTGCTGGCTTTAAATGGTGAAGTAGTGGTTTCGATCGAAGCTAGTGATGCGTCAAAAGTAGGCGGTGCATCAGTATGTGCCGGGGGATTGGACCTTGCCGAAACTTGAGCAGGCGCCGATTCAGTTTGCTCTTGCCCTTCCGAAGTAATGGCACTTGCACTGGCATTGATGGTGGTCATCTGATTTCGTTTCTTCGATTTGCTCCTCAGGGCTAACAACAAAATCAAGAGTAAAAATAGAACGCCAGCAGCAATGCCGTAAATCAGAGTTCGATTCTCAGAAGTGATATTCATCCAACCGGCCCTATTTCAGCGCATCCAGGAATTGTTGATGGATGTGGCCGTTGCTAGAGATTGCACTGCCACCGTGTGGACCATTAACTCCATCGATATTTGTAAAGCTTCCCCCGGCCTCTCTCACCACGATATCCAAGGCGGCCATATCCCACAGCGCTAATTGCGGTTCAACGGCTAGATCGACGGCACCTTCAGCAACCAACATATGTGACCAGAAGTCGCCTAATCCACGGGTACGCCAAATGTGTTTTTGTAATTCAATAAACTGTGATCGGCGATCGCCCCAGCCTTCAAGATCGGAGTAAGAGATCGAGGAGTCCGATATCGATTTCACTGCAGATACTGAAATTTGTTTCGCTTCGGAGTGATGGAGAGAGACGAAAGCTCCGCCTCCTTTGCTGGCGTGCCAACGGCGGAAAAGCGCGGGTGAACTGACCACTCCGACAACAACCTCACCATCGCCTTCGACCAACGCGATAAGAGTTGCCCACGTTGGGACTCCGCGGAGAAAGTTCTTGGTGCCATCAATGGGATCGATCACCCAGTAGCGCTCTTTCCCCGATAAATCAGGCGTTCCAAATTCTTCGCCGACAATCAGATCGTTAGGTCTTTCTGAAGCGAGCAGATCGCGGATGGCTTTTTCAGTGGCTTTATCCGCGTCGGTGACAGGGGTGGCATCAGGCTTGGTCTCAATGACTAGATCCAGCGCTTGATATCGAGCCATCGAAATCGAGTCAGCCAAATCCGCCAGGCGCATGGCCAGTGCAAGATCGGAGGAATACGCGGATGAGGAAGGTGAAGTGCTCATGGAGGAAAGGCTATCAAGGGGAGAGTGAGAGTTATTGCGCGGCCAACAATCTCCGCAGACTTGATAGGCGCGACTTATGGGGATCGTCGAAACCTTCCCAGGTATTCAGCGCGCAGCCATCTTCGATGTGAGAACAATTCTTTGGGCAACTCGCCATTGCTTCGGCAAATTCAGGGAAGGAGGCGATTACTCGTTCAATATTGACGTGGGCAACACCGAAGGAGCGCACTCCCGGCGTGTCGATGATCCATCCAGTTTCGGCATCTTCGGAAACTGGGTCTAGGCGCAGTGCTAAGGCGCTGGAAGAGGTATGTCGACCGCGACCAGTCACATCGTTAACGATGCCGGTGCTTCGTTCTGCACTTTCTACAAGAGCGTTGACCAGTGTGGATTTTCCAACACCAGAATGGCCGAGTAGCACTGTCATCTTGTTTGCCAACGCGTGGCGTAATGGATCAAGATCGGCACCGCGTTGGATTTCAAATAGTTCAATATCTAGACCGTTGTAGACACTTAAGAATTCTTTTCCATCTGCAAGATCGCGCTTGGTCAAAATGATGATGGGTTTGATTCCTTGATCGAAAGCAACGACCAGCGCGCGATCGACAAACCCATGCCGGGGCTCGGGATGCGCTGCAGCAATCACAATTGCCATTTGATCAACGTTGGCAACGATCATTCGCTCTTCGCCAGGATTGTCATCAATAGTTCGGGTTAAAGCGTTCTTTCTTGGAATGACGCTGACAATTCGAGCCAACGATCCTTCGGTTCCAGAGGTGTCGCCGACCAAACCAACGATGTCACCAACGACTACGGATTTCTTGCCAAGTTCGCGCGATTTCATGGCCGTGACGATGGTGTGATCATCCTCTAACACACAGGTGGTACGGCCGCGATCAACGGCTATAACTAGTCCGCGAGTAGCCGCCGAATAATCTGGGCGATCTTTAGTTCTGGGTCTAGTGCTACGGGCCGGACGGGAACGAACGTCGTCCTCATCGAGATCGCGCCTAGAGGCCATTAATTACCTGCAAGCAGTGCTGCCCATGCACCAGGAAAGTCGGGCAAGGTTTTATTTGTGGTCGCAATATTTTCCACTTGGATTCCTTGAACTGCCAGACCCAACATCGCGCCCGCTGTCGCCAAGCGATGATCTTCATACGTGTGAAATGTTCCCGAGTGCAATGGCATAGGGAAGATGTGAAGTGCGGTTTCTTCCTCTTCCACATCACCGCCAAGTGCGTTGATTTCACTGGCAAGAGCGGCTAAGCGATCGGTTTCATGAAGGCGTAAATGACCGATCCCGCGCAACGATGATGGGGTATCGGCTAGGGCGCACAAGGCGGCAATCGAAGGGGTGAGTTCGCCAACGTCATGCAGGTCGACATCAATGCCGTGAATTTGGCCAGTGCCTTTAATAATTAATTCGGATACGTGTGGCTCGGAATCGAAGTTCTCTTTTATCAGAAGCGCCTCAGGACCCTCGAGATCGAGTTCGACAATCTCCGCAAAATTCTCCGAAGCGAAGGAAATATCCGCCCCCATGCGAGCAAATATGGAGCGCAATTGATCGCCTGGTTGAGTTGTCTTAAGTGGCCAATCACTTATGCGAACTTCGCCACCTGAGATCATTGCCGCCGCCATAAAAGGTGCCGCGTTAGAGAGATCTGGTTCGATAATGAGATCAAGTCCGTGGAGTTCGCCCGGTTCGATGCGCCACTCATGTTTACGAGTTGAAGCATGATCGACCGCAGTGACGGTTGCGCCAAATTGCCGCAGCATCTGAATCGTCATTTCAATATGAGGCATGGATGGCAAGCTCTGGCCAACGTGGGTGATAGTGATCCCCTGTTGAGTTGCAGGCGCGATCATCATGAGAGCTGAAATAAATTGGCTGGAGGAGGTGGCATCAATTTCTAGTGAGCCACCCTTCACAGTTCCGGAACCGTTAATGGTGAGAGGCAATGAATAACGCGATCCGTGTTCGATGGTGACGCCGAGGTCTTCTAGCGCCGCGATGACCGGACCGAGAGGACGCTCATGTGAACGAGGGTCGCCGTCAAAATGAACCAATCCATTGGTCAATGCGGCGACTGGAGGAAGGAAGCGCATAACCGTTCCGGCATTTCCCACGTCGACCGAAGCCGGACCAAAAAAAGGAACCGGGGTGATGATCAGGTCGCCATTTTCTAATTCTTCAATTTTGGTGCCTAACGCCTTTAACCCAGCGATCATTAAAGCCGAGTCCCGCGAGTGCAGTGGCCGACGCAACGTGGAAGGGGTCTTGGCAAGTGCCGCCAGAATCAAGGCGCGGTTGGTGACCGATTTAGAACCAGGAATTCGAATAGTTGCAGCAATGGGTTCAGAGCCACGGAAAGGCGCCGGCCAAAGTGCTGTCATGGCCATAAGCGTACAGGGGGGAATGCCAAGTACGATTTCGGATTATGTGCGGCCGATATGCGCTTTCCAAGTTGCCCGATGAAATCATCGAAGAATTTGAAATAACGGCTGGCTTAACCGGGGCGATTCTTCCCGCAGATTGGAACATTGCACCGACAAAAGATATTTACATCATTCGTGACAAGGCCACTAATGACAAGGCCACGAGCGCGAGCGCTCAAGGTGCTGCACGTGAACTTGCTGTTGTGTCATGGGGGTTGATCGCGCCGTGGAGTAAGAATTCTGTCGATGCGATTAAGTCTCAATCCCAAGCGATCAATGCCCGCACCGAAACGGTGCAAGAGAAACCAACCTTCCGTAACGCCTTTCGTTCCCGTCGCTGTTTAATTCCCGCCAGCGGTTATTACGAATGGGCAACAGCGTTGGGTAAGTACGCGACAAAACAACCTTTTTATATTTCATCAAGTGATGCCGAACATCCAACTTTGGCCTTTGCCGGAATTTGGGATCAGTGGGTAGATGCCAATGGCCAGATTCACGAGAGCGCATCACTGATCACTAGGCCAGCTGTCGGATTTCTGGAAGAGATTCATCATCGCATGCCCACGTTTTTACCGCGGGTTCGTTGGAACGATTGGCTAGAACCCGTGACCAAAAGCGAAGTACATTTGAAGGAACTCTTAGAGATCCCTGATCCTGCATATGGATTGCAGGCACACCCGGTTTCATCGAGAGTGAATTCGGCTCGTAACAGCGGGGCAGATCTCATCAAGCCCATCGAATTGGGCGAGCCCGAAACCCTCTTTTAACTTTGCCTCTGCCGGCGTACCTCCCACCCGAGCCCTCACGCGCGGCGGGAATGCGCTGGGGGTCTTTCGAATCGGACTGTGGGAATAAACCAGCGCTCCCTGCGGTTTTCGCAAGTGTCATATCTCTGATTTGTCGGGTTTAAGTACCTTTCATTTGCGAGAGCGACAGGTGATTCGTGAGAAGGACGGGCGCAGATCCACAGGGGATTCGCGGATTAATTCCAGAGGGCGGTGAGGGTAAATGGCAGTAACCTTATTGCTGATGCCAACCGACACCACTTCTGATCTCTCTGCCGAGATGCCACACGAACTCGAATTGGCAGGCGCCAGCAACTTAGGGTTATCGCTGCGCGAGACTGAATCCATTTCCGAACGCAAAGCTCGCTTCGAACGTGACGCTTTGGTCTTTACCGACCAGCTCTATTCGGCTGCACTTCGTTACACCAAGAATGCGCACGATGCTCAAGACCTCGTTCAAGATACTTATGCCAAGGCATTCACCTCGTTCCATCAATTTGAACCGGGTACAAATCTCAAAGCCTGGCTTTATCGAATCTTGACCACCACTTTTATCAATACCTATCGCAAGGCACAACGCCAACCCAAGATTGCTAGCGGTGAACTTGAGGATTGGCAGATCGCCAGCGCCTCCAGCCACACCAGCGATCAAGGTAAATCTGCTGAGGATGAAGTTCTGGAAAATCTCGCCGATGGCGATATCAAAGATGCTCTGGCTGCGATCCCGGAAGAATTCCGAATGGCGGTTTATCTTGCCGACGTTGAAGGCTTTTCCTATAAAGAAATTGCTGAGATCGTAGGTGTCCCGACTGGCACCGTGATGTCACGTCTGCATCGCGGTCGAAAGTTGCTGCGTGAATCATTGGCCGAATATGCCAAGAATCGCGGATTCGGAAAGGAGGCTGCGTTATGAGCTGCGGCCATCCCCACCAGACTCCGTGCGATGAAGTTTTGGGCGCGCTGATGCTCTTTATCGATCACGAGATCAATAACCCACAGCAAGCGCAGGCCTATGAGATTCACTTCCAAGAGTGCTCACCCTGCCAGGGGACTATGGAGCAAGAACGCCAGGCGATCGCCATGATTCAGACGCTTCTAGGTAGATCGTGTGCAGATATCGCCCCGGATGATCTCAAAGCCCGCATTGCCGAACAGACTGAAGATCTAGCAAATCAAATGAACGCTTTTTATCAATCGCAATTTATCGCCCAGTCTCAGGTTTACTCCGAATACACCCGCACTGAAATTACCCTGGACGGTGTTACCCAAATCATTGAAACATCCCACGAAATTCGCCGCGATTTTCCACTGGAATAACGCGCACCAGCCCTGTTAAGGGTTAAGTTAAGTGAAGGAACTTCCCTTAACTTTCTTCGCAGGACGGGTGGGCATCATGAATAGCGACCTCCTCCTAGGCGCTGTTGGCATGTCCTCGCTTTCTATTCGCCCCGGAGATACCGCAGTTGCTTCCAGCATCAGCGATCTGCCGGTTATTTCCACCAGCGCTTTGATTGGTTTGGTCGAGAGCGCTTGCAGCGCAGCCCTTGCCGAATACTTTGAACCGGGGGAGACCTCCAACACCATTGATATCCAGCTCTCCTTGTTGTCGGGAGTCGGCGTAGGAAACGAGATTCGCGCCTACGTAACGTGTGTGGATGTGCAAGGTGGGCATTTGGAATTTAGCGCTGAGATAAATCATGAAGCAAGGTTGATAGCAACTGCCACGGTTCACCGCAAAGTAGTAGATCGTGTCAGTTTCATGGCGCGCACGGCAGCTGAGGGAATGTTGGCGGAAAAGAAAACGACCTAACGGTTTCCCGTTAGGTCGTTTAGAACTTATTTAAAAATGAACTTCGTAAGAGCAGAGAGTTAAGCCTTCTTTGTCTCCCAGAAGATTTCTGCAATCTCATCGATCTTGGTCAAGAGCTTTTCGGCGACGGCAACATCATTTGTTCCCTTGGTTCCGCCGGCACCAGCCAACTTGGTGGCTTCATTGAAGAGGCCATTGAGTTGTGGGTACTTCTCGAAGTGAGGGGCCTTGAAGTAGTCGGTCCAGAGAACCCAGAGATGGTGCTTCACTAATTCAGAGCGCTCTTCCTTGATGGCAACAGCGCGAGATTTGAAATCAGGATCGCTGCTGGCTGCGTACTTTTCCATGGTGGCCTTAACTGACAAGGCTTCGATCTTTGCCTGAGCTGGATCGTAGATACCGCATGGCAGATCGCAGTGCGCAAAGGCAATGGTCTTAGGGGCTACGAGGCTGCGGAATTTCGCAGTAAGGGTGTTCTTCATCTTCTACCTCCGTGATGGGACTAAATAAATCTACTGTGTGAGACTACTACTCCTATGAGCGGTGTGAGACTTGGAAATTTCCCCCTGCAACGTATCGGCGTCCGGGGCGATTCCATGCGCACCAGCCAGCCCCCCGCATCCGCTGACTCATCTTTTATGGGTACTGATCCCGCTAGTCCCGCTAACGCCGATCTTGTCGCCCGCATTACCGATGCCGGTTGGATATTGGCTCGAATATGGAAATTTGGTGAATTTTCGGGGTGGGATGCGGGCAGCCCCACGGATCAGCGGCTGGAAAGGCGGGCCCGAAAACTCATCGGAAAAGTCATTGTGTTTCAGCGGTTAGGTGGAGCCAGCGGCAGCCAGCCGGACATCATCCAGATTAAGCGACTGATAAAAATAGATTGGTTAGAAAATGGTGCACTTGGTTTTTGGGTTGAAGGTGAAAATAAATCTGCCAGCACCGATTCGAGGCACTGGGGCTACTTAAAGGGCTCAGAAATTCGGGGAAGGGTCATCTTTTCTCGAGGCGTAAAGTAAGTAAGCATTTAAGAAGGATGACTTCAAAATGCAGAAACCCTCGTTAGTAAATCTAACGGAGGTTTCTGTGAAGTATTTATATTGTTTAACGACTAGCGCGAGAACGCTTCCATCAAGAGAGCCTTCTGTTCCTCTTCGTGGACGTAATGATTACCAGTAGCAGGACTAGCGGTAGCACGACGTGTAACGCCACGAATGGTGCGGCCCTCGAGAGCTTCCAAAGTATGGGTAGCGATGAATGGCCATGGACCTTGGTTGCCAGGCTCGTCTTGTACCCAAAGGATATTTGCATGCGGATGCTTGGCGGCTTCAAGAGCCATTGCCTCAGTTGGCAACGGATACAGCTGCTCGACGCGAACGATG
>CANBRH010000019.1 GCA_947371865.1 Actinomycetota bacterium | reverse complement strand
ACGAGCAGTTTTACCTTCATCCAACGGACCGTCGGGCACGTACCTGCCCGGAGAAGGAGTCATTTCAACATGGCCTCAGTCGTATTCGACAAAGCATCTCGAATCTATCCCGGCACAACTAAGCCGGCAGTAGATAAATTAGATCTCACCGTCAACGATGGCGAATTCCTCGTCCTCGTCGGACCTTCAGGCTGCGGAAAGTCAACATCACTTCGCATGCTGGCTGGTCTAGAAGAGATCGATACCGGCTCCATCCGCATCGGCGATCGTGACGTCACCAACGTTGCCCCAAAAGATCGCGACATTGCGATGGTTTTCCAGTCTTACGCTCTCTACCCACATATGTCGGTTGCAGAGAACATGGGCTTTGCCCTCAAAATTGCTGGCGTCGCTAAAGAAGAGCGCGATCGTCGCGTTCTCGAAGCCGCCAAGCTGCTCGATCTCGAGCCATACCTAGATCGCAAGCCAAAGGCACTCTCTGGTGGACAACGCCAGCGCGTTGCCATGGGTCGCGCCATTGTTCGCGAACCTCAGGTCTTCCTTATGGACGAACCACTCTCCAACTTGGATGCCAAGCTTCGCGTTGCAACTCGTACGCAGATCGCAGCCCTTCAGCGTCGTCTTGGTATCACCACCGTTTACGTAACCCACGACCAGGTCGAAGCTATGACCATGGGCGATCGTGTTGCCGTCTTGAAGGATGGCTTGCTCCAGCAAGTCGATACTCCTCGCAACTTGTACGACCACCCAGTAAATGCTTTCGTGGCTGGCTTCATTGGCTCACCAGCCATGAACTTGCTCAATGCGCCAGTTGTTGGTGGCAAGGCGATGCTCGGAGATTTCCCAGTCGATGTACCAGCTGGCGTCGGTTCCACCGTCACTATCGGTATTCGTCCAGAAGGATTCACACCATCCTCCACTGGTTTCCACGTTCTCGTGGAAGTTGTCGAAGAACTTGGCGCGGATGCATTCGTTTACGGCAAGCCCGTAGACACCAATGTGAAGTTTGCCAATGCTGGCGATGAAGGCGCACAAGTAATTGTTCGTTGGGATCCAAAGAATCCACCAAAGCCAGGTTCCACCATTACCGTCGGAGCAATTGCATCGGCAGTTCACCTCTTCGATGCCGAAAGCGGACTTCGCATCGAGAAGTAAATATCTTCATAAAAAAAACCCCGACCATATGGTCGGGGTTTTTTATTGCCAATATTTAGTTCAGTTTTGCTTTCAGATTCTCATCAATCGCTGCCAAGAAATCTTGGGTGTTCAGCCAAGGGGCATCCTTGGAGATGAGAAGTGCTAGGTCCTTAGTCATCTTGCCGGATTCAACGGTTTCGATGCAGACCGCTTCAAGAGTCTTCGCAAAGGCTGCAAGCTCTGGATTGTTATCCAGCTTTGCGCGATGCGAAAGACCTTGAGTCCAAGCAAAGATTGATGCAATGGGGTTGGTCGAAGTTGGCTTGCCCTTTTGGTGGTCACGATAGTGACGTGTCACTGTTCCGTGAGCGGCTTCTGACTCGACGGTCTTTCCATCTGGAGTCATCAAGACTGACGTCATCAAACCAAGTGAGCCGTAACCCTGTGCGACAGTGTCAGATTGAACGTCTCCGTCGTAGTTCTTACATGCCCATACATATCCACCAGGCATACGAAGTGACATGGCAACCATGTCGTCGATCAAACGGTGCTCGTACCAAATGCCGAGTGCTTCAAACTGATCCTTGAATTCAGCTTGGTAAATCTCTTCAAAGATATCTTTGAAGCGACCGTCGTAAGCCTTCAAGATGGTGTTCTTTGTAGAAAGATAAACCGGATACTTGCGGATGATTCCGTAGTTCAATGAGGCGCGAGCGAAGTCCCGAATCGAGTCATCGAGGTTGTACATCGCCATAGTTACTCCGGAGCCTGGGAAGTTGAAGACTTCGTGCTCAATCTTTTCGCCACCATCTTCCGGAACAAAAGTGATGGTGAGCTTGCCCTTTCCAGGGATGCGGAAGTCTGTGGCGCGGTACTGATCACCGAAAGCATGACGACCGATAACAATTGGTTTAGTCCAGTGAGGCACTAACCGAGGAACGTTGCTGATAATGATGGGTTCGCGGAAAATTACTCCGCCCAAGATGTTTCGGACAGTGCCATTTGGCGACTTCCACATCTTCTTGAGACCAAATTCCTCAACTCGCGCCTCATCTGGTGTGATGGTCGCACACTTAACGCCCACGCCATGCTTCAAAATCGCATGTGCCGAGTCAATCGTGACCTGATCATCAGTAGCATCTCGATTTTCAATACTAAGGTCGTAGTACTCAAGATTTACATCGAGGTAGGGCAGGATCAACTTATCCTTGATGAATTGCCAAATAATACGAGTCATCTCATCGCCGTCGAGTTCGACGACTGTGCCTTCAACCTTAATCTTTGACATCTATATTCCTTTTCTTGTTACAGATCTTTGACATCGGATTGTTTAGCGCGAACAGCTTCGGCGGCAACTTTGAGCGCTTCAAGTTCAGATGCCGTGAGATTTCCTTCAACTACTTTGCGAATTCCATTTCGGCCAATTTCAGCTTCGACGCCAAGATAGACACCAGAAATTCCGTATTCGCCGTCGACCCATGCGCAGACTGGCATCACTGCGCCAGAATCTTCTATGACTGCCTTTGCCATTCGAGCAGCGGCAGCAGATGGTGCGTAATAAGCGGAACCCGTTTTTAGCAACGCAACAACTTCAGCTCCACCGTTGCGGGTGCGATCTACGAGCTCGGCAATGTCGGCTTCGCTCAGGAAATTGGTCAAAGGTTGGCCATTAACCGTGCAACGGCTAGGGACCGGGACCATGGTGTCGCCATGTGAACCGAGAGTTAAAGTTTTAACTGATCCAACTTCAACCGCCAATTTTTCGGCCACAAAATGTGTGAATCGAGCCGTGTCGAGCATGCCGGCCTGTCCCATCACACGGTTGTAGGGAAATTGAGTGGCGATTTGAGTAAGGGCTGTCATTTCATCCAATGGATTGGAGACCACGATGATGACCGCGTTAGGCGAATGCTTTGCGATATTTTCTGCTACTCCCCGAACGATTCCCGCGTTAACACCAATGAGGTCCATACGGCTCATGCCAGGTTTACGTGGCAACCCTGCCGTAATAACTACAACATCGGAATTCGCGGTGGCTTCGTAGCCGCCACCTTCAGCAGTGGTGGTTGCGCCAATTACTTTAGTTTCAAAGCCCTCGATGGAACGCGACTGATTCATGTCCAGTGCAAGACCTTCGGGTTTACCTTCAACAATGTCAGTGAGAACAACGGTCTCAAAAATGTCATACTCGGCCAAACGAAGCGCCGTAGTAGAGCCATAGAATCCGGAGCCGATAACGGTTACTTTGCCTGATCTTTTCATTTTTCCCCTTCGATCACTGTTGAATATTACTTGGCGTGCGGCAAGGTCAGCGCCACGGCAAAGAGCACAAGGCACATCCCCAGCGGAATGATGAGTTCAATTCGACGTCGTGGTTTGGCGCCAAAGAAGTTGAGAGTTACGTACGTTGCAGTACCAATAGCCAATGAAATCGCCCCTGTTCGCACCGAACCGAAAATGCCGAGTACGGTTCCAGTAACTATAAGGAAAAGCGCTGCATATTTCATCGGTTCGCTTGTGCCATCTCCACCACATTTGTTAGCAGCATGGCCCGGGTCATAGGCCCGACCCCACCAGGCATTGGTGCAATAAATGAGGCAATGTCAGCTACGCCTGGATGCACATCGCCGAGCAGGCCAGCTTCGGTACGGGTAATCCCGACATCGAGCACTACTGCACCAGCCTTAATCATCTCGGCTGTGAGGAAGTGCGCCTTGCCGATTGCGGCAACAATGATGTCCGCCCGCTTTGTGTGTTGCAGCACATCTCGCGTGCTGGTGTGGGTAAGGGTGACCGTGGCATCATCGCCTTTTCGCGAAAGAAGAAGACCCAATGGTCTTCCTACGGTTAAGCCTCGGCCCATCACGACAACTTCCGCTCCTCGGGTAGAAATTCCATAACGATGAAGAAGTTCCACTATTCCGCGAGGAGTACACGGAAGCGGTGCTTTCTCTCCAATAACAAGCTTGCCCAAATTGAGGGGGTGCAAGCCATCGGCATCCTTGGCGGGATCTATGCTCTCGAGAACTCTATTTGCAGAGATTCCTTGAGGTACCGGCAACTGCACTATGTACCCAGTGCATTCAGGGCTGTTATTGAGATCGGCAATTGCGGCCAGGACATCTGCTTCTGATGCATCGGCTGGTAAATCAACGCGGATGGAAGTGATTCCAACTTCGGCGCAATCTCTATGCTTTCCTGCAACATAAGAGTGTGATCCTGGATCATCGCCCACTAACACAGTTCCTAGACCCGGCTTGCGATCCATCTGGGAAACGAGAACTTTTAATTCTGACTTAATTTGGCTAGCCGTTGCTTTGCCGTCAAGAATCTGTGCGCTCACGTGGCTCATCCTAACTCTTCTACTCGGGTCAAAAACTTACGGTAAAACTTATTAAGCGTGCGAGAAGTGCCGCACTCCCGTGAAGAACATCGCCACATTAGCCGCAACTGCAGCCGCAATGACCTCCTCGTCACGAACACTGCCGCCAGGTTGGACAACCGCGAGCACGCCAGCATCCAACAAAATCTGTAGTCCATCGGCAAAGGGGAAGAAAGCATCGCTTGCCGCGACGCTGCCAGCCGCTCGCTGCCCTGCCCGAGATACGGCTAGGCGGGCGGAATCGACTCGATTGACCTGACCCATACCTACACCCACAGAAGATCCAGATTTTGCGAGGAGAATTGCATTGCTCTTCACAGCACGAACGCTTCGCCATGCAAATTCCAAATCTTTCAATACTTCACTTGAAACTGGTTCGCCCGAGACTTGAGTCCAACCGGTCGCCAGATCTCCCGAGTTGTTGACCAGGTCGGTATCTTGAATCAACATTCCGCCCGATATTGGCCGGAGTTCAACATTGGGGACTTGATAACCGGTTACTTCAAGAATTCTGATGGACGGTTTTCTAGAAAGAATTTCCAGGGCTTCACTCTCATATCCAGGAGCGAGAACAACTTCGGTAAATATCTCAGAAAGTTTTTCCGCCATTTTCTTTGTGACTGTGCGATTTGCGGCGACAACACCACCAAAAGCAGAAACTGGATCGCAAGCATGCGCGTTTACATGAGCTTCTTCAATCGAATCTGCAATTGCGATTCCACACGGATTGGCATGTTTGATAATGGCAACGCACGGATTGAGATGATCGTAAGCCGCTCGAAGTGCGGCATCGCCGTCCGTGTAATTATTAAATGACATCTCTTTTCCATGAAGCTGGCGCGCGTTAGCAATTCCCACTGATGTATTTATCGCGCTGGTATAAAGTGCTGCCGCTTGATGTGGATTTTCTCCATAGCGAAGGTCGGCGCTTTTGGTCCAGACCTCAGCTTTCCATTCCGAAGCGGTCTCGGTTTGATCTCCCAGCCAGGTGGCGATAGTCGCGTCATATTGCGCTGTTGTTCGATACGTTGCCATTGCCAGACGCAAACGTTGATCGTGGGTAAAGCCGCCATTTTCCAGCGCAGTCATGAGCAAGGGGTATTGCGAAGGATCTGAAATTACGGCGACAGATTTATGATTTTTGGCAGAACCGCGCAACATGCTGGGTCCGCCGATATCGATCTGTTCGATGCATTCCTCAAAGCTGGCGCCAGAGGCCAAGGTTTGCGCGAACGGATAGAGATTGATGACGACAAGATCGAATGTTGCAATACCTTGTTCGGCCAATTGTTCTAGGTGCGATGGGTCAGATTGATCTGCCAACAAGCCGCCATGAATACGTGGGTGAAGTGTTTTTACCCTTCCGCCCAGCATCTCGGGAAAGCCGGTGTACTCCTCAACTGGAATTACAGGGATACCTGCCGATTGCAAGGTTTTTGCCGTGGAACCCGTTGACAGGATTTCAACGCCTGATCTGTGGAGGGCGGCGCCAATTTCCACTAATCCCACTTTGTTGTAGACGCTAACCAGTGCTCGGCGAATAGCCTTCTTTTCAGTCATGTCACTCCTGCTGCGATGAGGGTTTGTAGTGTTTGGACAATTAGTGTGCGCTCGACAATCTTAATGCGCTCGTGCAACGTGCTTTCGTCATCATCTGGTGCAATCGCCACTTTTACTTGAGCAATCACTTCTCCGGTATCAATACCTTCATCTACCCAATGCACGCTCGATCCAGTTTCGTGCGCTCCTGATGCTAAGGCATCACGCACCGCATGCGCTCCTGGGAAAAGTGGCAAAAGAGCGGGGTGAGTATTAATCACTTTGAAATGACGAACAAATTCTGGTGCCAATATTCTCATGAACCCCGCGCTTACAACCAGATCGGGATGATGATCAGATACCAAGGTAAACAAGTCGGCATTCCATAACTCACGATCTTTGGTCATAGGCAAAAGATGGTGATCAATCTGATGGCTATTGGCACGCAGCAAGACCGGTGAATCTTTATCAGAAATGATGGTGGAAATCTCGGCAGCCAGCTCACCAGCTTCGACGGCATCGATGATCGCTTGCGCTAGCGTTCCGGAGCCAGAGGCGAGGATAACTATTTGAAATTTAGACATGAGCACGCACTCTTCCGATGGCCAAGGGAAGGTATTGGGTAAGAGTTGCAGAGGCAACTATCGATATCACGGACGCCGAAGCGAGTTTCCACCAGATGGTTCCCACTGGTGACATGGCCGACGTGATTAATTCACCTGATGCTAAATATGAGAAGGCGCTGACTACCAGCCCGGCAAAGAGAACTGCCTTGAGCAGAGAGACCTGTCGATCGCGAAAACCTGGATGACCCACATTAATATTTACAACGATAAGCAGCGCTGCCAGCAATCCCAATAGCGCAAAGTAAGTAACCGATTTATGGACTCCAGTTGGCAGCGAACCTAAGAGCGGTATCGCCGGCAATTCGTGCAGCGAGAAGTGAGTAGGTGAAATGTGAGTACCTGCACCGAGCGAAAATCCAAAACCCGATGCGTAAGAAAGCGCACTGATCGCTAAATTGGGCAGGTAAAGAATCTGAAGTAAGAGAAAGAGAGCCCCGCCCACCAAGCCCGGATGAGTCACCGTCGTCAAATCTTTCACGATAGAGAAATGCGCTGCCAGCGATAGGCCCACAGCAATAGCACCTATCCCCCACAACACCGAGAACACATAAGCGGGGAACTTAACAAAATGGAGCCCGGAGAGATTGAAGTCAACCGTGGCAAGAAGCGCCAGTATCAAACTAAAGGCCGTTGCAAAGATCCATACGGGTCGGACTCCATGTGTACCAGAGAGGAATGCAATGCCCGATGTGATGCCTGAATATAAAAGTGAAAAGAAAATTCGCGCACCACGTACGTTCTCGATCTCAGCACTCAACCTGCTAAAACTGCTACGCAACGCGAGGAAGGGAAAGATAAGTGCGCCAATAGGTAGGTAGGTAAGCAAACCCGGAATATCAGATGGTGGCAAGAGCAAGTGAAACGGAACTTGATGAGCGCCAAGCCAGAACCAGAGCGAAGCTCGAACTGGATCGGTGGTATTTCCGGCACTACTGCCAGCGGTAGCCCAGGCGGTTAATGAGAGAAATGCGGTAGGGAAGAGAACTAGTGCAACACTTCTGAGCGCTTGTTGGAGCGAGAGCAGAAGGATGCGTCGCAGCATTAATCGCCTTGATTAACCCTGGAGGATCTTTCGCATAAGCGCAGCAGTCTCGCTTGGCGTCTTACCAACCGCCACGCCAACTGCTTCTAGTGCTTCTTTCTTGGCAGCGGCAGTTCCTGAAGATCCTGAAACAATCGCACCTGCGTGGCCCATCGTTTTGCCCTCAGGAGCAGTAAATCCCGCCACGTAACCGACCACTGGTTTGGTGACATATTCACCGATGAATGCTGCGGCTCGCTCTTCAGCATCGCCACCAATTTCACCAATCATGACTATGGCATCGGTATCTGGGTCATCTTGAAATGCGCGCAGGCAGTCAATGTGTGTCGTGCCGATGATCGGATCGCCACCAATTCCGACAGCAGTACTGAATCCGAAATCACGGAGTTCGTACATCATTTGGTAGGTCAGAGTTCCGGATTTGGAAACGAGACCAATACGTCCCGGTCCAGTGATGTCTGCGGGGATAATTCCAATATTAGATTTTCCGGGGCTGATAAGGCCTGGGCAGTTAGGACCGATGAGTCGTGTAGTGCCCTTGCTTTCAGCGTAAGCATAAAAAGCGGCGGAGTCGTGTACTGGAATTCCTTCTGTAATGACCACGACGATCGGCAGTTCCGCATCAATAGCATCAATGACAGCTGCTTTAGCAAACTTTGGCGGAACGAAAATTACCGAAGCATTTGCACCAGTTGCCGCCACGGCTTCGCTGACGGAATTAAATACTGGGATCTCTCGGCCATCCATGTCGACAACTTGGCCCCCTTTGCCCGGGGTAACTCCGCCGACAATATTGGTGCCAGATGCCAACATACGTTTGGTGTGCTTGGTGCCTTCAGAGCCAGTCATTCCTTGAACTAATACTTTTGAATGCTCATTAATAAAGATAGCCATTACTTTGCCGCCAATTCTGCTGCACGTGCAGCCGCGCCATCCATTGTGTCTAATTGTTCTATCAGCGGATGCGCCGCTTCATTCAAAATCCTACGACCTTCAATGACGTTATTGCCGTCAAGGCGAACAACGATTGGCTTGGTAGCCGACGATCCCAGAATCTGGAGAGCTTGAACTATTCCGTTAGCAACCGCATCGCAAGCGGTGATTCCACCAAAGACATTTACGAAAACGCTCTTAACATCAGTGTCACCTAAAATAATGGAGAGACCATTGGCCATAACTTCAGCAGAGGCACCGCCACCAATATCGAGGAAGTTTGCCGGCTTGACTCCGTACTTCTCGCCAGCATAAGCAACAACATCCAAGGTGCTCATGACAAGTCCAGCACCGTTACCGATAATTCCAACTTCGCCATCGAGCTTTACGTAGTTGAGATCCTTCTCCTTTGCCATCGCTTCCAGCGGGTTTGTGGCCGCATGGTCAATGAGAGCTTCATGATCTGGGTGTCTGAATCCGGCGTTGTCATCAAGAGTTACTTTCCCATCGAGGGCAATGATGCGACCGTCTTCAGTCTTTACCAGCGGATTGATCTCCATCAAGGTGGCATCCTCTGCAATGAAAGCTGCCCATAATTTCAAGAGCACATCTGCGACCTGATCAACCACATCTTCTGGGAACTGACCAGCACGAGCAATCTCTTTAGCTTTTTCCAGAGAAATTCCAATATTGGGATCGATACCTACTCGAGCCAATTTCTCGGGAGAGGTGTGCGCGACTTCTTCGATCTCCATGCCACCGGCAACCGAAGCCATCACCAAGAAATTTCGATTGGCACGATCGAGCAAGATCGCCAAGTAATACTCACTAACAATCGGGGCAGCTTGGGCAATCATCACTTTGTGAACGGTATGACCCTTGATATCCATTCCTAGAATGGCTGTGGCTTTTTCACGAGCATCGTCGGCATCGACGGCTAGTTTCACGCCGCCTGCTTTCCCACGACCACCAATTTTGACCTGAGCCTTAACAACTACTTTGCCACCCATTGCACTTGCGGCGGCGAAGGCTTCCTCGGCCGTTGTTGCAACTGCGCCAGCAAGTACCGGAACGTGATGAGATTCAAAAAGATCTCGAGCTTGATACTCGAAGAGATCCACTAATTACCCCGATTCGTAGAATTTCTAAAGCCGTGGGAAATTCTAGTGGCTAATTAAAGTCGCTCTACCGGGGCGTATCTCAGCAAGAGTCGCTTCTCTCCAGCTGATCCAAAGTTGATGGTGGCCTGGGCGCGATCGCCTTCGCCATCAACGGCGAGCACCGTACCTAAACCAAATGTGTCATGTGACACACGATCCCCTATCGCCAGGACTAACGTCGTAGAACTTCGCACGCCAGTGGCTTTGGGGATCGGTCCGCTCTTGCGAATAGTGGAGGTTCGGACCCCAGAAAGAGTGGGAGAAGAGCTCTGATTCCACTCCACCAGCCCATCGGGGATTTCGCTCAAGAATCGAGAAGGTGGGTTGTAATTGGGGGCCCCCCACGAAGAGCGATATTCGGCGCGTGAGAGGTAAAGGCGTTCACGCGCTCGGGTAAGACCAACATAAGCCAGACGGCGCTCTTCCTCGATCTCGTTCTTATCTCCCAAAGTTCGAGTGTGCGGAAAAATTCCTTCCTCCATGCCCGTGAGAAAGACTGTCGGAAATTCCAGACCCTTTGCAGTATGCAAAGTCATCAGTGTCACCACACCACCATGATCCTCACCATCTGGAATCTGATCTGAATCGGCAACTAACGAAACGTTCTCGAGAAAGCCAGAGAGTGAGATCTCCTCGCCATCATCAACTTCGCCCTCTTCGTACTCACCCGCGACCGACACGAGTTCTTGCAAATTCTCTACTCTGCTTTCATCTTGGGGGTCATCGCTATTGGCAAGTTCGGCAAGTAAACCGGTCTGCTCGAGTACCGCCTGGGCGATCACGCTGGGAGAAGTTTTCGCCTCAACCAAAGTTTGCAAAGTTTGAATCAAGTGAATGAAATCGTTGATCGAAGCCAGCGCCCTGGTGGGAATATTTGGTGCATTCTTCGCTTGGCTTAAAGCGCTCCAAAAAGAGAGCCCAGTGCTTTGCGCGTAAAGATCGACACAATCCAATGCTCGATCTCCAATGCCACGCTTGGGCGTATTAATAATTCTTCGAAGCGAGACTTCGTCTTCGGAGTTAACTAGGACGCGCAAATAGGCCAAGAAGTCTTTAACCTCTTTGCGTTCATAAAATCGCACTCCACCCACCACTTTGTAAGGAATTGCGATACGTAGAAAGGTTTCTTCAAATACTCGCGATTGGGCATTTGTTCGATAAAAAATCGCGGTTTCACCGGGCTGAGAAATATTTTCCTTACGTAACCTTGAAATTTCTTGACAGACAAAATCGGCCTCATCGTGCTCGCTTTCGGCAACGTAACCGGTAATCAGTGCGCCTTTTCCAGCTTCCGACCAGAGATTTTTCTCCTTACGGCCCTCGTTATTGGAAATGACGGCGTTTGCCGCGGAAAGAATATTTTGGGTAGAACGATAGTTCTGCTCTAGCAAAATCGTTTGGGCATCTTGATAATCTTCTTCAAATTGCAAAATATTTCGAATATTGGCGCCACGAAAAGCATAAATAGATTGATCGGCATCTCCCACCACGCACAATTCGGCGATCGGGAAACCATCGATCGGGCTTCCTACAAGTTCGCGGATAAGGATGTATTGAGCATGGTTGGTATCTTGATATTCATCGACTAATACATGGCGAAATCGAGATCGATAACGCGCCTTAGCTTCCGGAAAGCGCTGCAAAATCTCAACTGTTTTAGCAATCAAGTCATCGAAATCCATGGCGTTGGAATTAGCTAAACGCTTTTGATAAATGGCGTAAACATCGGCAACAATCTGCTCGAAGAGATTATCGGTTGCGTTTAAGTAATCCGCCGGTCCCAAGAGTTCGTTCTTTGCTTGGGAAATGATCCCCTGAACTGCTCGCGGGGCATAACGCTTCGGGTCAATCTTTAATTCCTTCATGACCGTTGTAATAAGGCGAAGTGAATCGCTGGAGTCGTAGATGGTGAAGGAGTTGGTGTACCCAATTCGAGCCGCTTCTTGACGGAGAATTCTGACGCAGGCCGAGTGAAAAGTTGAGACCCACATTGCTCGCGCCCGATCACCAACGAGTTCAGCCACGCGCTCTTTCATCTCCCCCGCAGCCTTATTGGTGAAGGTGATCGCCAAGATTTCGTATGGGGCTACGCCACGCTCGGCCAATAAATATGCGATTCTGCGCGTTAAAACTCGAGTTTTTCCGGAACCGGCGCCAGCCACAACCAGTAAAGGAGCATCACGGTGGGCAACGGCAGCCTGCTGCTGCGGATTGAGTCCGGCAAGAAGGGTGGCAGAAGTTGGCACGTGGTGGAGTCTAACTGGGCAAAGTTCTGACAAAATCAGGGCTTGGCTTTACCTCAAGCCTTCTATACCAACAGGAGAAGACCATGCCGATTGCCGATAACGAAATAGAGCGCATTCTCGTAGTGACCGCTCACCCGGATGATTTGGATTTCGGAGCCTCGGGCACGATCGCGCAATGGGTCACAGCTGGCATAGAAGTTTCGTACTGCATCGCCACTAATGGCGATCAAGGCGGCGAGGACCCAGATGTTCCCCGGGAAGAGATGCCAAAGATTCGCCAACGCGAGCAGCGCGCTGCTGGCGCCGCAGTAGGTGTCACTAATATTGAATTTCTTAATTATCGCGACGGCTGGCTAGAACCCACCATTGAACTGCGAAAGAAGATTGTCCGCGAAATCCGCAAAGTACGTCCCCAGCGCATGGTTATTCAAAGCCCTGAACGTAATTGGGATCGCCTCTTCTCCAGCCATCCCGATCACATGGCAGCCGGGGAAGCGGCAATTCAAGCGGTTTATCCCGATGCCCGAAATGCTTTTGCCTTTGAAGATCTATTAAAAGAAGAGGGCTTGCAGCCTTGGACCGTAGATGAGGTCTGGGTTATGTCAGCGGCCAATCCAAATCATCATGTTGATATAACCGATACTTTTGATCAAAAGATGGCTGCATTGCACTCACATGTAAGCCAAACTGCGCACAATCCAAACCTTGAAAATATGGTTCGCGAATGGGGTGCGCGCAATGCCGCATCCGTTGGTTTACCTGAAGGCCGACTGGCCGAAATATTTAGAGTAGTTGTAACCAAATAATATTTATTTAACGTCAACACTTTCAATTGAAATCGCTTGCTTGGGCGCACCATCGCTGGATCCATCGGCTACACCAAGCGCTGCGATAGCTTTAACGATATCCAAGCCCTTAGTTACTTTGCCCCAGATGGTGTAGTTAGGGCTAAGGGTCGTGTCTGCGTAGACAATAAAGAATTGGCTGCCGTTGGTATTAGGACCGGAGTTAGCCATGGCGATGGTGCCGGCTGGGTAATTATTTTGGGTCGCAGTAGGCAAGTTTTCATCTGGATACATAAAAGCAGGGCCACCTTGGCCGGTGCCTTTGGGATCGCCACATTGCAGCACGAAAATTCCGGAAGTGGTTAGACGATGACAGATACTCTGGTCGAAATATCCAACGCTGGCTAAGAATGTCATTGCAGTGACAGTCAGTGGGGCTTTAGCACCGTCAGCGGTAAAGGTGATCTCGCCGCAATTGGTATTTAAAGTAATGGTACGAACGCGAACCGGCTTCTTAATCTTGGGAAGCCCAGTCTGCATCGGCGAATGACCGACTGCGGTACTGGGATGGCAGAGAGTTTTTACATCCCGCATTTTGGAAGTCGCGGCAAGAAGTGATTTCTTTTCACCCGTCGATGACGCCATCGGTTTTGGACTAGCAGTTGGTTTGCGATCGGCGGCAAATGATGGAGATGCGAAAAGCGAAATGACTATTAAAGCTGTTGCAGTAATAGCAACTTGCTTCTTCATTTCGTTTCCTCTACTCCCACTCAATAGTCCCCGGCGGTTTGCTGGTGACATCCAAAACAACTCGGTTCACTTCTCGGACTTCATTCGTAATTCGGGTAGAGATTTTCTCTAACACCTCGTACGGAACTCGGCTCCAATCAGCAGTCATAGCATCCTCAGATGAGACAGGCCTGAGAACTATGGGGTGACCATAAGTTCGGCCATCGCCCTGAACTCCGACGCTACGAACATCAGCTAGAAGAACGACTGGGCATTGCCAAATCTCTCTATCTAACCCTGCCAATTTTAATTCCTCGCGAGCGATGAAATCGGCTTTTCTCAAGATTGTAAGTCGATTCTCAGTAACTTCACCGACTATTCGAATCGCCAAGCCTGGACCTGGGAAGGGTTGGCGCCAGACAATCTCTGGTGGCAGCCCTAATTCCAAGCCGGCTTCGCGGACTTCATCCTTGAAAAGCGATCGCAATGGTTCGATAAGAGTAAATTGCAAGTCATCGGGCAAGCCACCAACGTTGTGGTGGGATTTAATGTTTGCAGTGCCAGTTCCACCACCTGATTCGACCACATCTGGATACAAGGTTCCTTGAACAAGGAAATCAATGCCTTCATGTTCTGAAATTTCGCGAGCTGCGGCTTCGAAAGCTCTAATAAATTCGGCACCAATAATCTTGCGCTTGGTTTCAGGATCTGTGACGCCGGAAAGTTTTTCTAGAAAACGTTGGCGGGCATCGACGACTTTGAGCGCAACTCCAGTTGCTTCTACAAAATCTCGCTCTACTTGTTCAGCTTCTCCTTCACGTAACAACCCGTGATCTACAAATACACAAGTGAGTTGGGATCCGATGGCTTTTTGCACAATGGCTGCAGCTACAGCGGAGTCGACTCCGCCAGAGAGACCGCAGAGCACATGACGATCGCCTACGATCTGGCGAATCTTCTCTACTTCGGTGGCAACAATATTTTCAGAATTCCAGGTGGGATTGCATCCAACAATATCTATCAACCAAGTACGAAGAATTTCTTGTCCATTTTCGGAGTGAAGGACCTCAGGATGAAATTGGACACCTGCAAAAGAGGCATCGTCGTTTTCAAACGCAACTATTGGAGTAAGAGAAGTTTCGGCAGTGGAGGCGAAACCAGTCGGTGCCTGGGTAACGCTATCGCCGTGACTCATCCACACATTAAATTCGGAAGGCAATGCAGAAAGTAACCTTGATGGCTGCTTCAACTTCAGTGAGGTCCGACCAAACTCAGATTTTCCCGTCTGCGAAACTGTGCCACCAAGAGCTACTGCCATTACTTGAAACCCGTAACAGATACCAAAAACTGGGATGCCGAGAGCGAAGATTGCGGAGTCAAATTTGGGAGCACCTTCGGTATAAACGCTTGAGGGGCCACCGGAGAGAATGATTGCTGTTGGCGACTTTGCCTGAACTTCCGCCGCAGAAATGGTTGATGGAACTATTTCGGAATAGACCTGTGCTTGCCGGACTCGGCGGGCGATGAGTTGGGCGTATTGAGCTCCGAAATCAACTACGAGAACCAAGTCATTGTCACGCACGATCGATAACAACCTCTACTCGTTGGAATTCTTTGAGGTCGGAATAACCGGAAGTTGCCATCGCTCGTCGCAACGCACCAAATAAATTCATTGATCCATCAGAGGTGTGAGATGGTCCAAGCAAAATCTCATCAAGTGTCCCGACCGTTCCAACATGGACTCTGTCGCCACGAGGAAGTTCAGAGTGGTGTGCTTCAGAACCCCAGTGCCAACCCTTGCCTGGTGATTCGGCAGCACGGGCGAGTGGCGATCCCATCATGACTGCATCGGCGCCACAAGCAATTGCTTTTGCTATATCGCCACTGCGACCGACAGATCCATCGGCAATGACGTGGACATAACGTCCACCAGATTCGTCCATGTAATCACGACGGGCAGAAGCTACTTCGGCAACGGCCGAAGCCATTGGTACGGCAATTCCTAGAACGGTACGTGTCGTGTGAGCGGCTCCCCCACCAAATCCCACCAAGACTCCAGCGGCGCCAGCGCGCATTAAGTGCAGGGCTCCTGTTCCGGTTGCACAACCACCAACGATGACTGGAACATCAAGTTCATAAATAAATTTCTTTAAGTTGAGAGGCGCATTCTTTGTGGCTACGTGCTCGGCACTGACCGTGGTACCACGGATTACGAAAATATCTACACCAGCATCGATAACCACCTTGTGAAGTTCGGCGGTGCGTTGTGGTGATAGTGCGGCCGCAACCGTCACTCCGGATGCGCGTATCTCAGCGATCCTGGCCTTTACAAGTTCAGGAATTATCGGCGCTGCATAAAGTTCCTGCATTCGACGAATCGCTTGTTCTTGGGGCATAGATGCAATTTCACCTAGAGGAATGCGCGGGTTCTCGTGACGAGTCCACAAACCTTCTAGGTTTAATACGCCAAGTCCGCCAAGTTTTCCAATCGCAATGGCAGTTTCGGGCGAAACAACTGAATCCATGGGAGCGGCCATCATGGGAAGTCCAAATTTGTAAGCATCAATCTGCCAATTGATAGAAACTTCTTCCGGATCACGGGTACGACGGCTTGGGACAATTGCAATATCGTCAAAAGAATATGCAACGCGTGCACGCTTTCCTGGACCGATCTCAATCTCGTTCATGGCGGTTACTTTCCTTTACGGCTGTAATTAGGAGCTTCGGCAATATCGAGAACATCGTGCGGATGACTTTCTTGCAAGCCAGCCGAAGTAATTTGGATCAACTGACCATTGCGTTGTAAATCCAAGATCGTAGCGGCGCCGGCATAACCCATACCGGAGCGAAGTCCGCCTACGAGTTGATGAACAACTGTGGCGAGCGATCCTCGATAGGCAACTTTTCCTTCTATGCCTTCCGGCACCAATTTATCTTCGGATAAAACGTCATCTTGCATATAGCGATCTTTGGAATAAGACTTTTGTTCACCACGAGATTGCATGGCACCAAGCGAGCCCATTCCTCGATATGCCTTGAACTTTCGACCTTGTAATTCGACAAGCTCTCCTGGTGATTCATCACAGCCGGCGAGGAGTGAACCCAACATCACAGTATCTGCACCAGCAACAATTGCCTTTGCGATATCTCCCGAGTACTGCAATCCGCCATCAGCGATGAGCGGAACATCGGCTTTAACGCATGCCTTGTGAGCTTCCATAATGGCGGTAATTTGTGGAACTCCGACGCCAGCAACAACGCGAGTCGTGCAGATGGAACCTGGACCCACGCCAACTTTTACGGCATCTGCACCAGCGTTGATCAGCGCTTGAGCGCCAGAACGAGTCGCGACATTTCCACCAATAATTTCGATATGTGGGTATTCCTTTTTGATGCGCGAAATCGCATCTAGAACCGCACGATGGTGACCATGCGCAGTATCTACAACAATGACATCCACTCCAACTTCAATCAGAGCCACGGCTCGTGCGAAACCATCGTCGCCGACTCCGACAGCCGCGCCCACAATGCCGTTCTTCTTTACCGCCTGGACATGCTGAACTTGTTCTTCAATAGGGAGGTTGCGATGCACGATGCCAATACCACCAGCTTTCGCCATAGCAATGGCCATTGCGGATTCGGTAACCGTGTCCATAGCGGAGGAGACCAATGGAATCTTGAGGGAGATATTGCGGGTGAGACGGGTCTCGGTATTTACCTCGCTGGGAACAACATCAGATGCATCGGGGAGAAGTAAGACATCGTCGTAAGTCAGCCCCAACATCGCCACCTTGTCGCGGACGCCTTCAATCATTGGGGAAGTCTAGTGGGCGACTTAAGCGCCTATTGCCCGGGCAATTTCCGTGCGAGCGCCGACCAGGTCGCTGGTGTACACCGCATCGGTGCAATCCGTACCTAACCAACCTGGCCCGCCGACAATAATGCGAGGCGCCGGCCTGATTGCAGGAATATCGTGTACGAAATCTAGGCTGGCATTCTCCTGAAGTTGAGCCCAGAGGAAGATGGCCGGCGGTGCTGAACGACGGATCACTTCATTGAGTGCGCTCTGTGGTGTGCGGGCGCCTAAGAATTGAGAATCAATATTGATCTCTGCCAGCGCTGCCGCCAGTGCACGAATTGCTAGCGAATGAATCTCTTCCCCAACGCAAGCTAAGAGCACCGGCCGAGCGTTTATGGGGTTCTTGATTTGGCTCAATGGTTCAGCCAAAACCCGCTTCACAATTTCAGTAACAAAATGTTCAGTCTCGATACCAGAACCATCACTAGCCCACTGCTCGCCAATGCGAACCAAGAGCGGCATAAGGACGCAATTCCAAGCCTCGACCACGCCATTTTCAGAGATCTCTTTACGTATGACATTTTCTAAAATCTCGCGATTAAATGAGTGGGCGGCTCGAAGCAGAATCTCGGACTGGGAATAGTCGACGTGGGGACAGGTGCCGGCAAAGAGCGGTTTTGAGGAAGGCGCCGCCACCTCGCCTGATTTGGCGCGCTCGGCTGCGTCAGCCGGTGCCACGCCCATGATGACCAGTCGACGCATGGCCCCGAGAACCGCCACATCTTCCGGGCTATATCTGCGATGGTCACCTGCGCTGTGAATCGTGGGTCCAAGACCATATCGACGATCCCAGGTACGAAGGGTGGCGGGGGCTACGCCCAAGAGCCGGGCTACTGCGGCGACGGTCAACTCAGTATTGTCGAGAGCGGTACCGTCACTGGTCTTCACGCGCTAATCGTCTAGGAGATGCATCATTTCCACCACCCGAAAAGAAGATTTTCCTGCTAATTCCCTGAGAGTTAGCACTACTCACTTGAACAACCTATGAAGCGGTTGTAGAGTCCTCTCATGACCGAGATCTCCCGCCTTCCGAAGCCAGTTGCCTCTGTTTGGGAATGGCAGCAAAGCGGCGCCTGTCGCGAACTTCCGACTGAAATGTTCTTCCACCCAGATGGCGAGCGCGGCCCTCGACGAAGGAATCGCGAAAACGCGGCCAAGGCAGTTTGTGCCTCGTGCCCTGTCATCGCAGCCTGCCGCGCCCACGCCCTCTCCGTGCAAGAACCCTATGGAATCTGGGGCGGTCTCTCCGAAGATGACCGACTATCCATCTTGGGTCATCAAGAGAGCGACAGCTTCTCTACCGCTTCCTAAAGTCTAAAAAATACCGAAGCGCTTTTTCTTGGTGGCGCGTTTTGCCTTCTTGGCGCGCTTTTCACTTTCGGCCAGTACCTCTTGCATGCTCTCCGAGCTATAGGTCAGTGGCCTCTCTAGCTCCTCTTTCCACTGATCAACTGGCGGCGCTTCATATTCAGTGTGAGAGAAGACTGGATCCAATTTATATTTCTTGCCGCAGAGCGGACATTTCAACTGGTCTGAACGCAAGGTATTTCCGCAATTGGGGCACTGCCAACTTCCAGATCCCAACGAACCCGAACCCATACTCATACATTCACCATAATGCATAAAAATAAGCCCCACCATAATTGGCAGGGCTTATTAAGTAGATTCACAACTAGTGGTTGTGTCCGCCAGGTCCATGGCTGTGGCCATGGCCCTCTTGGTTCTGTGGCTTCTCATCTTCTGGAGTTTCAAAGACCATTGCCTCAGTGGTAATAAACATTGCTGCGATAGAGGCAGCGTTTGCAAGAGCCGAACGAGTTACCTTTACTGGATCGATGACGCCGGCCTTAACTAGGTCGGTGTATTCATCGGTTGCAGCGTTGTAGCCTTCATCTGGCTTCAAGGTACGAACCTTAGCGACTACGACGTAACCTTCTTGTCCGGCATTCTCAGCGATCCAGCGAAGTGGCTCATCGCACGCTTTGCGAACGAGACGGACGCCAACTGCAGCATCGCCTTCAAATCCGAGATCGTTATCCAGAGCAGCTGCAGCATGAACGAGGGCAGCTCCTCCGCCAACGACAATGCCTTCTTCAACAGCAGCGCGTGTTGCTGAGATCGCATCTTCAAGACGGTGCTTCTTCTCTTTAAGTTCGACTTCAGTATGTGCGCCAACCTTGATGACGCAAACGCCACCGGCAAGCTTTGCCACACGCTCTTGCAACTTTTCGCGATCCCA
>CANBRH010000018.1 GCA_947371865.1 Actinomycetota bacterium | reverse complement strand
CAACTGATGGGAGACGATCTTTCAATCTCATTCCGAGCGGCAAATCTTCGGGGTTTCCAGCGTGCAGCACATCGTGATTTGTTGGCGGAGTACGTGGACAAATTTTTCGATTGCCTACTTGCCTACTGGAATGAAAAATCTTATGAAGTCGCCAATCAATTTGTCACCGCAGCTTTTCCAAAGTTCATCAATACTCAAGCTACTTTGGACAAGGCGCGCAATTGGTTAATGTCGAATGTTGACGCCCCTGCAGGGCTTCGTAGATATATTGCAGAAGGTACAGATACCCTGGAAAGAGACTTACTGGCTCAAGCAAAGGATGCTTAAGAACTAGTCGATGTGAGTAAGTGAACCTGGAGTTTTTTTGCGGTCACCCGATGTCGCCAAAGCAATTATTGAGATGCCGGCAAAAAGCGCGATCGGTGCGACGATAAAGTAAAGAACGGTCTGCCATGCCTCAAGCCCTTTGCCAGGGTGCGACCCGTCTTCTTGAACGGCACTATGCAAAGCGGAAACAAGTGAAGGTAACAACATGGTCGAAAGTCTATTAGATAAATAAGAGTGGCTACGCCGAAGCTGAATTTGGCAGGTACGGATCGACTCCATACGGCGATAAATATGCGATCCATTTGGAATCAGGCCGGCCCGTACCCAGAATCCGCCACGCAGCACCGACGGGTTCACGAGGGAGCGAGCGCAGACGCCAACCGATTTCCTTTAAGAATTTATCAGCTTTGAGATGATTACATTTGTGGCAAGCCGAGACAACATTTTCCCAGTTGTGTCCGCCACCACGACTGCGCGGAATGACATGATCAATAGAAGTCGCCGGAGCCGAGCAGTACACACAACGTCCGCCATCGCGCGCAAAAATTGCACGGCGAGAGAGTGGGACCGAATGTCGGTATGGGATGCGTACGAATTTGACGAGGCGAATGACGGCCGGAAGTGTGACCTGGCCGCCGGCATAATGAAGCACGGTCTCAGAATCTTCCACGCTAATAGCGCGATTGTTTAAGACGAGGATTAGCGCTCGTCTTTCCGAAACGACACCTAGTGGCTCGTAGGTGGCGTTCAGGACCAAAGTATTTGGCACTGAATTGGGCTCCCCTGTTTGGCAGCGCGTGGCTCGTGCTGTCGGGTAAATCTTGCCCTACCCCTGGCAAATATCGCGGTATTTCACGGCGAATTCGCTGTGCCGCACCTCTGAACTTTGGGTGAAATGGCTACGCTAATTTCATCATGACCATCAATTCGAACATCCATAAGGCCTATGACTGGTTCAGCGGCGCCCCTTTGCACATACTGGCCATCTTGGCGCTAGCCCTTGTAGCCCAAAAGTTAGGCTCACGAGCCATCACAAAAGCCATGAATCGCCTGGCTGAGACTGACCTTGTTCCCGGCCCTCGGCGCGGCGGGGTCCGCCAAAAGGAACGAGCCAAAACTGCAGGCACTGTTCTGCGTTCTGCCATGAACGCTGCCATTCTGCTCATCACCACGACCATGGTTCTCAGCGAATTCGGCCTCAACCTTGGCCCGCTCATTGCTTCGGCTGGGGTCATTGGCGTTGCTTTGGGTCTTGGCGCTCAAACAATCGTCAGAGATGTTTTGGCTGGAATCTTCATGTTGATTGAAGATCAATACGGCGTTGGAGACGATGTCGAAGTTCTGGATGTTCAAGGAAAAATAGAATCCGTCGGTCTGCGCATCACCACTGTTCGCGCTGGGGATGGCACGCTTTGGTACATACGCAATGGTGAGATATTAAAGATAGGTAACCGTTCTCAACCCAAGCACTAGAGTTTTGATATGGCAATTATTAAGACCGAAGGACTTACCAAGACCTACGGCGATAAGGATGCAGTTCACAATCTCAATCTAGAAATTCAGCCTGGCGATGTTTTCGGATTCCTTGGGCCAAATGGTGCGGGCAAAACCACAACAATTCGAATGATGCTTGGGTTAATCAAGCCGACGTTCGGCCGAGCCGAAATCTTTGGTCTTGATTGCACCGGCAAACCAGAAGAGATTCACAAAAAATTGGCATATGTGCCGGGCGAATCAAATTTGTGGGGGTCTCTTACTGGACAACAAACTTTAGATCTCCTTAGCTCATTGCATGGCGATGTCGACTTGGGGTACCGCACCAACTTAATGGAGCGCTTTCAACTTGATCCTTCCAAAAAAGTTCGAGCATATTCAAAAGGCAATCGCCAGAAGTTATTGCTTGTGTCCGGACTTTCTACTCGCGCCGATGTTCTCCTGCTTGATGAACCCACAAGTGGCCTTGATCCCCTAATGCAAGAAGTATTCCGAAGCGTTGTACTCGAGGCGAAAGAGCGAGGCCAAACAATCTTTCTCTCCTCTCACACCTTGAGTGAAGTCGAGGTCTTGTGCGATCTTGTAGGTCTGCTGCGAACTGGCGAATTAATCGAAGTCGGCACTTTGGAAGAGATGCGCCATCTTTCGGCCCTGACGTATCAAATTACTTTTGAAGGTGCGCCAATCGATCTCAGCAAAGTTGAGAACGTAAAGCGCGTAGTAGTTGAAGGCCATCGAGTGACCTGCGAACTTGCTGGAAAACCAACAGCTCTTTTGCAGTTGTTAGCGACTTCAAATGTCGCCAAATTGGTCTGCCACGAAGCCTCCTTGGAAGAAATCTTCCTCTCCCATTACGGAAATTAAGCATGCGCACCGGCTTTGTAATCACCGTACATACGATTAAAGAACGGCGGAAAGTCGCTGCGGTTCTGGGTTGGATGACTGGAATTGTCACAATTTCGGCCCTCTACGGATACCGAAGCGCTTATCCGACCTTGACTGATCGGCTGCGCCTATCGGCATCGTTCTCACACGATGCTGGTATTGCTGCAGTATTCGGTCCGGCGCGTTCGTTAGAAACCGTTTCTGGATTTACCGCATTTCGAACCTTGGCAATTCTGCCTTTGATCATTGGAATCTGGGCTGGGCTCACTGCAACAAAGGCGCTTCGTGGGAATGAAGACTCGGGACAATGGGAAATCTTGGTCTCCTCCCCCACCACCAAACGGCACGCAACCTTGGCTACGATCCGCGGAATCTACTTAACTCTCAACATCACATTAGTTGTATCTGCAATCTTGCTGACGGCGACATCTCTTATCTCTAAAAATTATTCAGTACCCGCAGGACTCTTTTATGCTCTCACATTAGTTTCATCCGGATATCTTTTTGCTGGGGTTGGCTCGCTGGCGTCGCAATTGGTAAATAACCGGCGAAGTGCATCGACCATCACTGGTTTGGTCATTGGTCTCTCCTTTCTCATTCGTGCCATAGCCGACTCGTCCCCCTCGATTGCCTGGATGCATTGGCTTTCTCCTTTGGGTTGGATCAATCAGGCTGCTCCCCTTACGCATTCGCGATGGTTGGGACTTCTTCCGGTTTTGGTTACCACAATTGTTCTGACCGCGAGCGCTATCGCTCTCAGCGGCAAGCGCGATATGGGCGCCAGCCTCATCCCCGAAAGAATCAGCAACCGCGGTGGTCGAGCAATAACTTCAATTCCGAAACTTTGGCTGAAACTGCAAGGATTGAATATTCTCAGCTGGGCGGCAGGGTTCTTCTTCCTTTCCTTCGCCTTTGGATTAGTTGCTCACGGCGCAACTCAAGCCTTCTCTAGTTCGTCGGCAATTCAAACCACGGTCGGCGCTCTGGGCATCTCCAAGATAAGCGAACTTTTTTTCGGGATCATCTTTCTCATGTTGGCCTCGGGGTTGATGTTTGCGGCTAACTCCCAAGCCGCAGCGCTGCGCGAACAAGAGAGTGAAGGATTCATCGATCATTTATTGGTTTCACCCAAATCACGCAATCAAGTCTTTCTCACCCGAGTCGCAACGAGCGCTGTCGGAATTGTCGTCATCGCCGCCGCGGCGGGCATCGGAGCCTTCTCTGGGTCAAGTCTGCGTAGTGGCACACTTTCCCTTAAGGATGCACTCTTGGCTGGTTTTAACATGGTTCCCAGCGCCCTGGTGCTCTTTGGAGTCACGTTGGTGGTCTTTGGATTCTTTCCTCGGGCAACGAGCATTACTGGCCAATCCCTGCTGGCCTGGAGTTTCCTGATGGAACTTATCGGATCCTCCTTGAAATTAAGCCACTGGATTCTAGATACCTCATTCCTGCACCACATGGCTTTTGCGCCAGCAGCTACCCCCAGAACGGGTGAGAATCTTCAACTTTTGGCCATCGCATTTATCTTGGCCGCGATTGGCCTCTACGGCTTTAAGCGCCGCGATACCGCTGTTGGCTAGACGTTACTCGCCCTGATTCATCATGGAGTGGGCTGCGTACTGAAAATATGTCCAAAGCTCTTCTTTGAGTGCTTCCTCGGCCTCAAGATCAATAATCGCCGAGTGCGCACAACGCAACCACGCTTCCTTCTCTGCCTCGCCGATGCTAAACCCCGCATGTCTCATGCGTAGACGAGGATGGCCTCGAGTATCGGAATACGTCGTTGGTCCGCCCCAATATTGTTCAAGAAAAAGACGGAGACGCTCTTTGGCCCCATCCATATCCTTCTTGGGATACATCGCATAGAGAAGAGGTTCATTTACCAAGTTGTCGTAGAAATTATCTGCGATGGCTACAAATGTTTCGTGTCCGCCGACTTTGTCATAGAAAGTTAACTCTTCACTCATGCGGCAAGCGCTTTCTCATTCTTCTTGCCAATCTGCAAAACAAAATAGGAAGTAATTACACAGAGAATTCCGCTTATGTAAAAGGCGCTGGAATAATTACCAAATTTGACTCGCAGGACCGCAGCGCCAAATGCCGCAATCGATCCTCCGATTTGATGAGCAGCAAATACCCAGCCATAAACAACTGTTCCTTTTTCTAAGCCCAACACTTTGCGACAAAGAACCACCGTTGGAGGAACGGTTGCGACCCAATCAAGTCCGTAGAAAATAATGAACACGAGTGTAGAAGCATGAAGAGTTGAAAATAGAATAGATGGAAGTAAGAAGAGGGAAAGTCCACGAAGGAAGTAGTAAAAGAAGAGTAACTTGCGGGGATCTACGCGATCGGTTAGCCAACCGGAAAATATGGTTCCAATTACGTCGAAGACACCAATCATCGCCATCAATGACGCGGCGGTGACTTCCGCCATTCCATGGTCATGCGCGGCTGGAATAAAGTGTGTGCCCACCAACCCGCTTGTTGAAAGTCCGCAGACAAAGAAGGATCCAACTAGATACCAAAAATCTCTCTTCTTTGAAGCTTCTTTCAAAGTTGTGACTGCTAATCGACCAGCATTCTTCTGAATGCGTATGGGTTCTTCATAATCTGCTGGAGCCCCATAAGGAGTGACGCCAGCTGAGGATGGATGTTCCTTCAAAGCAATGGCCACAAGCGGAACCATCGCAAAGGCGGAAAGAGAAACTGTGATCGATACCCACTTCCAACCGTGGTGCACCGCAAGGGAGGAAAGTCCAGGTAAGAAGATCAACTGACCAGTGGCCGCAGCCGCAGTCAAGGCACCCAGCACCAGACCTTTCTTGGCGAGAAACCAACGATTGGCGATGCTGGCAGCAAAGACCAACGCCATCGATCCAGTACCCACACCAACGACAACGCCCCACAATGCAATGAGGTGCCATGGATGCGTCATCCAAACGGTGCCCAGAGCGCCTGATGCAACAGTGGAGAGCGCCAACATAACGACTTTGCGAATTCCAAAGCGCTCCATCAAAGCCGCGGCAAACGGAGCCGTAAGGCCATAGAGCAAGACGTTGATACTGAGTGCCAGCGAGATGGTCGAGCGACTCCAGCCAAACGCATCTTCCAGCGGAACGATGAGAACCGACGGAGCAGATCTAAATCCAGCCATGGCCATCAAAGTCAGAAAGGTGACCCCGAATGCGATCCAGGCCGGATGAAGTTTCTTCATGTATTAAAGGCTAGCCCGTAGCCAGACCGTGGTGTCGGACGGAATTTTGTTTCCATCCAGTGGCGAACTGGAATGAAGCACTTCTGCGCCCTTAGGTAATTTAATCGCTTTACCAAAGTTCACAATGCAGACAAACTTACCTGGACGAGAAAATGCCAATGCCTTTTTGCCAAAATCGATCCACTCCATCTTGCCATCGCCAAGACCTTCTTCACTCTTACGAATGGCCAGAGCCTTGCGATAAACATTCAAAGTGGATTTGGCATCGGTGTCTTGGAGATCAGCACCATACGTGCCCCACCATTTTGGCTGAGGTAGCCAAGAATCCGTTGCGCCCAAGTTGGCATTTGTTGAAAAACCGTAAGAGCCGGCTTCAGTCGAACCCCAAGGAAGCGGCACGCGACAACCGTCTCGACCAGGATCGGTATATCCGCTCATCTTCCACCGTGGATCGGTCAGACGATCCTTAGGAATATCGACTACCTCTGGCAAGCCAAGTTCTTCACCTTGGTAAATGTATGCGCCACCCGGGAGGGCCAACATCAACATTGCGCCTGCACGAGCGCGTTTGACGCCTCGAACAGCGTCAAATTTTTTGGTCTTTCCAAAACGCTCTTTGGGGTTGCTGACTCCGCCACCTTTAAGTCCCAAATCAAAGCGCGTGACCGAACGAGTCACATCGTGATTGTTAAATACCCACGATGAGGGTGCATCAATACCTTTGAGATTCTTTATAGAGGTGTTGATGTTCTTCTTCAAAATTTTGCGATCCCATTTGGAATCCAAGAAAGTAAAGTTGAACGAGTTAGCCAACTCATCATTGCGCAGATATAACGGCAAACTTTCTGGAGACACCCAAGCCTCGGCAACTGCCATGCGATCTCCTGGATATGAGTCCAAGATCTTGCGCCAAGCGCGATAAATTTCGTGAACGCCATCTTGATCCCAGTACGGCATCTTTTGTACTTTCAGAAGTTCTGGATCAGTGGTGATATCAGGTAAACCTTCTTCTTTCACCATTCCATGGGCAACGTCAATGCGGAATCCATCTACTCCGCGGTCCAACCAGAACTTCAAGACCTGTTCGAAGTGTTCGCGAACCTCTGGGTTCTCCCAATTGAGATCTGGCTGTTCGACGGCGAAGAGATGTAAATACCACTGGCCGGGGCGGCCGTTGGCTTCAGTGACGCGATGCCAGGCTGGTCCACCAAATACTGCTTGCCAATTATTGGGTGGCAGTTCGCCGTTCTCGCCCTTGCCATCACGGAAGATGTAGCGATTTCGCTCGACCGAACCGGGTGCTGAATAAAGCGCATCTTGGAACCAAGCGTGCTGATCTGATGAATGGTTAGGGACGATATCGACAATGAACTTGATGCCAAGTTCATGCGCTTCTTTAATCAATTGCTCAGCCTGAGCTAGCGTTCCGTAATCTGGTTCGATATCCATGTAATCAGCGACGTCATAGCCGTGATCGTTTTGAGGTGACGGATACCAAGGGGTGATCCAGATGGCATCGACACCGAGTTGCTTTAGATATGGCAACTTAGAGCGAATACCTTCGACATCGCCTTTTCCATCGCCATTAGCATCTGCGAAGGAACGAATATAAATCTGATAGGTAACCGCATCGCGCCACCAAGGACGTTCGCTGCGAGCCGGAAGTTTCTTTGACATCAGATTCCTTCTTTCGGGAGGTCAGACTGCTGCTTCTAGGTATTGCAAAAGAAAGTCGCGCTCGGCATCGGTTAGTGGTCTGGATTTTTTCGTTTCATGACTGACCGCAACTTGAACAGATTTCACCCGCGCATGTAAACCATTTTTGCTAATGAGTTCGTACTCCATCGCGAAGGATGAATTGCCAATATTGGTAACCCACATATCAACCTGAAGATCGAAGCTGCCTTCATAAATTGGCTTAATGAAATCAACTTCGGCACGTCCAACGACCATGTCACTGAGTATGGGGGTTGAACCTTCGCGCACTCGTTGGAACCAAAAGAAATCCGAGCGTGCTTCCTGAGCATAGGTGAGGTACGTAGCGTTGTTGACGTGGCCGAATGCATCCAAATCATCCCAGCGCACGTGCGCCTTTCCCGAGAAGCGCATTAGCGGGTCAGCTTGCGATAGGTAACGCGGTGTGGGCGAGCGGCTTCGGCACCAAGACGATCAATTTTGTTCTTTTCATACGATTCAAAGTTTCCTTCAAACCAGAACCATTGAGAATCGCCTTCGTAAGCCAGAATGTGGGTTGCGATGCGGTCCAAGAACCAGCGATCGTGCGAGATAACGACAGCACAACCCGGGAATTCCAGAAGTGCATTTTCCAATGAACCCAAAGTCTCAACATCAAGGTCGTTAGTTGGCTCATCGAGAAGCAATAAGTTGCCACCCATCTTTAATGTCAGCGCCAGGTTAAGGCGGTTGCGCTCTCCACCGGAGAGCACCCCTGCGGGTTTCTGCTGATCAGGACCCTTGAATCCAAAGGCGGAAACATATGCGCGCGACGGCATTTCCACTTGTCCGACCTTCATGAAATCCAGGCCATCAGAGACAACTTCCCACAAAGACTTCTTGGGGTCGATCCCACCACGCGACTGATCTACATATGAAATCTTTACAGTTTCACCGATTCGCACGGTTCCGCTATCAGGTGCTTCCATACCCAAGATGGTCTTGAACAAAGTGGTTTTACCCGCACCGTTTGGTCCGATAACACCAACGATTCCGTTTCGTGGCAAGGTGAAGGAAAGATCATCGATTAAAAGGCGTTCGCCGAAGCCTTTCTTCAAATGATCCACTTCAACAACAATATTTCCCAAACGTGGTCCCATAGGAATTTGAATTTCTTCAAAGTCCAACTTACGAGTCTTGTCGGCTTCAGCTGCCATCTCCTCGTAACGAGCCAGACGTGCCTTCGATTTAGCTTGGCGACCCTTAGCATTCATACGAACCCACTCGAGTTCCTCAGCAAGTCGCTTGGCGCGCTTGGCATCTTTCTGACCTTCAATTTTCAGGCGTGATGCTTTGCTTTCTAGATAAGTCGAGTAGTTACCTTCATACGGATAAGCACGACCGCGATCGAGTTCGAGAATCCATTCGGCTACGTTGTCCAAGAAATACCTATCGTGCGTAATAGCTACAACAGTGCCGGGATATTTAGAAAGGTGTTGCTCTAGCCACAAAACGGATTCGGCGTCCAAGTGGTTAGTAGGTTCGTCCAGAAGCAGGAGATCTGGTGCCTGCAGCAAGAGTTTGCATAAGGCAACACGACGACGCTCTCCACCAGAGAGAACCGAAACGTCTGCATCAGGTGGTGGACAACGAAGTGCATCCATCGCTTGCTCTAGTTGTGAGTCGAGTTCCCAGGCATTGCGATGGTCAAGTTGTTCTTGCAAGGTTCCCATCTCGGCTAACAATTTGTCGTAGTCGGCATCGGGTTGACCCATCAAATCTGACACTTCATTGAAGCGATGCAGGAAGCCCATGGTCTCGGCAACACCTTCTTGCACGTTTTCCAGGACCGTTTTACTGTCATCCAACTTTGGTTCCTGCATCAAAATGCCAACGGTGTAGCCCGGGGTCAGAAAGGCTTCACCGTTTGAAGGTTGTTGGAGCCCGGCCATAATCTGAAGGACGGTGGACTTACCGGCACCGTTGGGGCCGACCACGCCGATTTTCGCACCGGGGTAGAAAGAGAGAGTCACATCGTCGAGAATGACCTTGTCGCCATGCGCTTTACGCGCCTTTTTCATCGTATATATGAACTCAGCCATATGCGAAATCTTATCGGGTGGCTTCGGTAGACTTAAAACCTGACCGGATTCAGCCCTCAAAGGGCCATTCTTCAGCCCGCATGCGCCTGTAGCTCAGTCGGATAGAGCACCCGCCTTCTAAGCGGGTTGTCGTAGGTTCGATTCCTACCAGGCGCGCTTAGTCCAAGGCGAAAAACAACACCTCTCCCATCGGAAGATACGCTTCTTTCATGACTGCACATCACAGAGATATGAAGTGAGTTAGCAATGAACTGGATGATCGGGTTAGGAATTGGGACCATTGCCGGCACTCTGGCCGGACTCTTTGGAATTGGCGGCGGCATTGTCATTGTTCCAATGTTGGCGGCATTCCTGAAGTTTGCGCCATCCCGGGCTGTCGGCACATCCCTTGCAGCAATGTTGTTGCCGGTCGGAATACTTGCAGTCATTAGATATGCAAAATCTGGTGATGTGGATTTCAAAGTTGCAAGTGCCATCGGTGTTGGAATCTTCGTTATGGCCTACGTCGGTGCCCACATCGGATTAAGCATTGGAAATACTTGGGTCTCTCGAGGATTTGGCGTGCTTCTTGTTCTCGTGGGGATCAAATTTCTGATTGCTTAACCTCGGAAAGAAGCCCTCAGAGATTGCCCGATGTACCGGAGGAGTTTATTAACTTCTGGCTAAGGTGAAATCCCCGCTGACGGTTTTGGCGTCGATAGTGACCGATCCAATGGCATCTAGTTGGCCCACAGCAACTCCTCCTAGTGCAATCTCCGAACTTAATTGCCCGCTCACGCTGTTTCCATCAACTTCTATTTCTAAGCCGGGAACAACATAGACCTTAAAGTCGCCACTTACGCTTTTGAGATCGTATTTGCACGATGTTTGAGTCATCGCAACGACATCGCCAGACACCGTCTTTACCGCACACTCAGAGGTGGGATTGCGGTGGATAGTTACATCACTTGAAACGGTCTTCACATCTAATGAACGAACTACCTGGTCAATATCTACATCGGCAGAAACTGCGTTAATTTCAATGGTGGCCGAGGTCGGCAACCAAGCTGTCACCGAAATTCCACTGGCTTTGCCGCCAATCAAATCCCTAATCCCACCTTTGTTCTTCTCAAGCCGAATCAGCAACTTGTGCCCGCTCTGCTCGATGAGCGCTTCTTGTGCAAAACGCGCTGCGGAGTCAGAACTCCCCGTTATTTCCACCCGAGACATTCCGTCCGTCGATTCTTTGACAAGTACTTGGCTGGATCGAGTATTAATAACTACTTGTGGATTTTCAATTTCAAATTGCTCGGTACGAAGCACGTTCGTGGTTGTATCCATAATCAACTTCTCCCCCTACCTTTAAGTTGTTTGACTCCGGTGCTCACTTGAAAGCTCCCGCGCTCGCTGGCCTTGAGTAGCCAGGTGTTTAGCGAGACACCATCGCGTGTTGCTGCTTTTTCAATTCTTGACTTCAAATCTTCGGGCAGGCGCAAGGTAATACGCGCACTGAGATCGCCGGGAACTTCGCGACCCGGCACATCTTCTGTCTTTGAAATAAGGGAAACTTCGTCGCCATTGACCCGCGCTTCGAAAATTTGACCCGGTAAATCGGCCGAGAGATCGCTGGCAACTTCGCTCAAGGCTTCAAGAAGGCGAGTTCGCAGAACTGGTTCTAGCGTCGGTAGAAGCCGAGTTACGGCGCTTTGAGTATCTGAACCACCTAACTGACCAAGGGCTTGGAGGTCCCCCGTAAGGCGGTCGATAAAAAGTGACATCTTCATAGTGTCATTTTGACATCATATTGATGCCAATGTCAAGAGCCCTTCGAAAGTATTACTTCAAAATCATGTTGAAGAGAATTCCAACGACGATGATCCCGAGGGCCACGGTGGCGAAGTAGATGGCCAACAACTTTGGTTTCATAACGCGGCGCAGCAACATCGCTTCAGGCAATGAGAGAGCTGTAACGCTCATAGAAAAGGCTAGCAACGTGCCCATGGGCATTCCTTTTTCAGAGAGCGCTGTGATAATCGGGATGACGGTTGCAATACCTGAATAGAGCGGAATGCCGATTGCTGTGGCTGCTATTACTCCGGCGACTGGACCCCAACTGACGATCTCTTTGATTGCACTTACGGGGACCCAACCATGAATCGCTGCACCCAGCCCGACACCAATGAGAATGTAAAGAATCGTGGTCTTGACGATATCTGCGGCTTCAATCATTGCAGCGTAGGTGCGCTCACCAGTGGTTAGCTTGATGGCGTTGCCAGCAGAATCAATAAACGAAAGCATTTGGCGTGGTTGTACTTCGGTCCAGGCAGCCGTAACAAACTTGCGAAGGACCGACCCAGCGCCAACTGCAATGAGAAAGCCCATTGCAGCATAAAGACCAGCTATAGCCCAGCCAACCGTTCCAGCCAGCAAGAAGATTGCGATTTCATTAACCAAAGGACTTGCCACGAGAAATGAAATTGCTTGGCTAACTGGAACACCAGATCGAACAAAGCCAGTAAAGACGGGAACGGCACTGCAAGAACAGAACGGGGTCGCTACGCCTACTGCAGCCGCTAATCCATGAGCGGATGTTGAATTAGTTTTATCAAGTCGGGCGCTGACCTTTTCGGTGTCGATGAAGGATCGAGCAAAGACAGCAAAGTAAGTGATTAAAGCCAAAAGCGAGATTAAGCCGATGGAATGAGAGATGAAGAAACTAACCGAATCTGCCACCTTTGTGGAAAAGCCAGTGAGGTGAGAACGCAGGAATGAGTTCATCCAATAATCAGAGAGAAGGAAGCCGCCTAGCAGCTCAGCGGGAATGGCGATCGATTGCAGGAGATTTAATGACTTGTTCTTGGTAACCACTTGTGGACAACAGGCTTCATCTTCATCGGGTCCGCAGCAGCTAGCCTCGCCGGTATTTGGCTCACAGCAAGCTTCTTCCGCAGTCGCTGGGGTGCAACAGGTAGTTGCACTGGAATCAAGAACTTTTAGCTCTTCCACGCTGATCTCCTCATATCGAAGTTTGTCTATACGTAGTAAACTCTTCATATTGAAGTTTGTCAATGTATAATCCCTCTATGGCTAAGGCGATATCGCTCACTAAATCACCACCGGTGCTGGAGAAGATGGCACTCCAGTTCAAAGCCTTGGGTGATCCCACGCGCCTGGCACTCATGATGTCCGTTGCCCAGAGTTCGACTTCTGAAGCGTGTGTCTGTGACCTTACCCCCGAAACCGGTCTCAAACAGAGCACGGTCAGCCACCATCTTAAGATCTTGGTGGATGCCGAACTTCTCACGAGGACCCAAAGAGGCAAGTGGGCTTATTACCAACTAACGGAATCGGCTATTCAACTTCTTAACTAATTGATTTTGGAAAAAAAGAAGCGGGCCACCCCTCTCCAAGGTGGCCCGCTTCTTTATTAGTTAGAAACGAGTTATTACTTTCCAAGCTTTGCAAGCTGAGTATCAAGTTTGATACCGAATGCACTGCTGTGGGTGGTTTGAGCAAAGCCAAGCGCTGGGTGTAGTGCTGGGCAGTTAAAACCAAGGAAAGAAATTGCTTGCTTTACAGCGGCCGCCTTTGAAGCATCACCGTAGTTGGTCAAAGCCAAGGCATAGGTGGTTGCTGTGAATGGATAAGCAGCCTTATCAGTTGTGTTGTAATCGAATGCAACTGTTCCATCGGCGTTGACTGTTGCTTGTGCAGCAGCAGCGAGAGCTGAATCAGAGTTTGGTGTGATCGAGTTACCTGCAGCGTTGATGACGTTGGTCAGTTGCAACTTGTAGGTAGCAGCGAATGAGATTTCAGCGTAGGTGATGGAGTACTTGGTCTTTGCTGCGAGTTGTGAAACTCCAGCGGAGCCTGCAGCTGAACGGAAGTGAACAGGATCGGATGTGATGTCACCAGGGAAAGCGGCGGCGAAGGCATCTGCAGGAGACTTTGTCCAGACAGAAGGAGTGATCTTGTTCAAGGCGCGGGTCAGGTTGTTTGAAGTACCTGAGTTATCAGCACGGTAGATAACGGTAATTGGCTGATTTGGCATAGTGCGTGTGATCTTGACGGTGTTGGTGCGAAGAACTGTTGGTGTGCCGTTCTTGTCCTTCACGATGTTGCCCTTGGCATCCTTCTTGTAAACAACAACGTTTGTCGTGGTGTTGTTGTCATCGACGATTGCTTGGTCGTTCCAACGAGTGATCTTGCCGGCGAAAATTCCAGCAATGGTTTCACGGGAAAGGTTCAAAGGCTTGGTGGTGTTGAGGTTGGTCAAGATACCTACTGGCCAAATAACTGTTGGGATGTGGATTTCGTTAGCAACTGGGGTTGCGTGAACGGAATCGGAGAAAGCGAAGTCAACGGTTTTGTTCTGGATGGCAGTCTTTCCTGCACCTGAACCGCCACCTGGGTAATCGTATGAATCACCGGATGCGGCTTGATATTCAGCCTTGCAAGCGTCAATGATTCCTGAAACTGAGGTTGCGCCAGCGGCCTTGAGAACGGCGGCATTGGCTGTGGTGGTGAAAGCTAAAGTCAAAGCAGCTGCACCAACAACTGCGACCTTTAGTGATTGTGAAAGTTTCATTGAAACCTCTCCATAGAAGATGTACCACTTGTACGTTGTGGCCAAACTTTATGGAGAGGCAAGAAACTAGCCCTAGATAGGGGGCAAACCGTTGGCTAATTGAAGGTGAATAACTGGTGAACCAGTTTTAGCCGAAACGACCCGAAACGTAGTTCTCTGTGCGCTGATCGCGAGGGCGGGAGAAAATCTCGTTAGTCGGACCAACTTCGATCATATTTCCGGGGCCACCATCAGATAGGAAGAAGGCGGTGTAGTCGCTGACGCGGGCAGCCTGTTGCATATTGTGAGTAACAATGATGATCGTCATGGTTTGAGCCAACTGACCAATGGTGTCCTCGATACGAAGAGTTGATCCTGGGTCCAATGCAGAGCAAGGCTCATCCATCAGCAAGACTTTCGGCTTCACAGCCAGCGCACGGGCAATACAGAGACGCTGTTGTTGTCCACCTGATAATCCGCCAGCGTGAGCCCCCAAGCGATCTTTTACTTCAGCCCAGAGACCAGCGCGCTCAAGACATTCCTGCATAAGCTCATCTTTATTTTCGACCTTTAATTGCGCCAACTTGAGACCAGAGAGAACATTCTCGCCAATTGTCATTGAAGGAAATGGGTTGGGCTTTTGGAAAACCATGCCGATTTGCAAACGAATCTTCGTAACGTCCATGCCCTTGGAATAAATATCTTGACCATCCAGTAACACTTCACCGGCCATTGCAGCGGAGGGAATGAACTCGTGCATGCGATTAAGAGTGCGAATAAAGGTGGACTTGCCACAGCCCGATGGCCCAATCAAGGCGGTGACGGTGCCTGATGCGAAATCAAGAGAGACGTTTTCTAAGGCGAGGTGCTTTCCGAACCACGCGTGAATGCCCCGCGCTTCCAGCCCTGAACCCAATGGAGCATTTCCTGGTTGGCGAGCATTGGCATGCGCTGATGCAACTCCGGCTAGGGAATTGGTCGCAGGGGCAGCATCAATCGACATGTCTTCTCCATCGCTGTATTCATTGATAGGCATTACTTTTTCATCCTTCGTCCGCCAAGAGTTCGTGCAAGTACGAAAAGTATTAGTACAAGAGTAAGCAGAACCAAGATGCCCGTCCATGCTCTTTGAATGGATTCAGGCGTACCTAAAAGCAAGCCCTTCCAAACATAGAATGGCAGCGCACCTTGGTAATCCTTAAAGGGATTCCAGTTCAGGTTATCGGATCCGCCAATGGTGAAGAGAAGTGGTGCGGTTTCGCCAGCGATACGGGCCACGCCCAAGATGGTGGCGGTGATCAAGCCATTTCGAGCAGCTGGGACAACAATGGTTGCGACCGTGCGCCATTGTGTTGCACCTAGCGCTTGTCCAGCTTCGCGAAGGTCATTGGGTACCAACAAAAGCACTTCTTGAGCCGTACGAGTGACGGTCGGGATCATCAAGATAGAAAGCGCAAAAGCACCAGCAATCGCTGATGCTTTGATCGGCGTCGAAACAATCAGGGCCGCGAAAATAAAGAGACCGGCGACAACAGAAGGCACACCAGACATTGCCTGAACTACAAATTGAATGAACTTAGAGCCTCGACCCTTAATTTCCGTCAAATAAAGTGCCGTCAAAATTCCCATCGGGACAGAGACGATGATGGAGATGAAGATCAAATAGAGAGTGCCGACAAGTGCATGAAGCAAACCGCCTTTAGAAACTGGATCTGAATAAGAAGCGGTGAACATGGACTGAGTAAAGAGAGTCCAATGAAGCCCTGGGATTCCCTTGTAAATCGTCGTCCAAAGAATGGAAATGACGGGCAAGAAAACGATTGCAGCACCTGTAAAGGCGATCGATGAGGCTAAAGCATCTTTGGCCGCCGCCCTTCCTAGCTTTACCCAATTGCGAATTGATATCGCCGATGTGCCAAAGACGAAGAAGATGAAGGCATAAGCCAACTTTCCCTTCATCGGAGTTACGGCGACAAATACATATGTGGCAACTACTGTGCCCAGCAAAATAAGCACCGTTGGCAATAATTCCAGTTTTGTGGCTTTCCACGGCTTCTGAGGTTGAACCGGCGAGATCACTGTGTTCGCCATTTACTTGCCTGATTTCAACGTACGACGAACAATGAAGTTAGCCAACATATTTACCAACAACGTTAATACGAACAAGATAAAACCAGCGGCTAGAAGCGCTTTTGTCTCATCGCCCGTGGCCTCGCCCCACTTCAAAATAATCATCGAAGCGATATTTCCGCCAGTTCCATAAAGAATATGGAAGTTCACTTTAAAGACAATGTTGAGCACACTAAAGACGGCAACGGTTTCACCGAAAGCACGACCAAGACCTAACATGGCGCCACCAACGATTCCACTGGAGCCAAAGGGCAGAACAACGGTCTTGATCATGGCCCAACGTGTTGCACCCAATGCATAGGCAGCTTGAACTCGATCCAAAGGTGTCTGCGCAAAAATTTCGCGCGATACCGATGTCACAATCGGAATGATCATGATCGCCAAGACAATGCCTGCCACAAATGGCGAGCGCTCGAAAAATGGTTGTGGCGCATCAAAGATCGGAATCCAACGAAGGTATTTATAAAGTAATTTCGCCCAATATTCGACCATCGGCATTAAAATGAAGAATCCCCAAAGCCCATAAAGAATGGACGGGAACGCAGCCATAAGATCGACAACAGATACCAACAACTTCTTGAGTCGTTCTGGCACGTAGAAAGACAAATAGAGCGCAGATAGAACTGATAGCGGAACGCCGACAACTAGCGCCACACAAGCAATCAAGACTGTACCGATCAACATCGCCCCGACGCCGAAGTCAGTAGTGACTTTGCCGGAATCTGATGTCACCGATTCCCACTTCACGCCCGTCAAGAAGTGCAAGCCTTCGTGTTTAAACGTTTGGAAACCGCGTAATGCTAAGAACAACCCAATCAAGGTCAAAATGGCTAAAGAGGCCATTCCGAAACCGGTGACGACCCCGCGAAAAATGCGGTCGGATGTTCGAGGTTTGGTGGTGATTTCGCGCGCGGCGGGCGGCACGGGGCGCTGCGAAATAGTTGCACTCACGAAGCAGATAGTGCTGGGTATTGCCTCTTCCAACGTAGAACTAGGGTTACGAGAAGGTGAACGAAGGGTGAATTCATCACCGTAATCTCACGCTCTTGGCCGAGACCGACCGAAACCAATGCCTTAGGGTTGCCCCATGGCTTCTGATTCCCCCAACCTGATTTGGGTCGACTGCGAGATGACTGGCCTTGACCTCAATAAAGATGTACTGGTCGAGATCGCCGTCCTGGTCACCGACTCGCAATTGAACATCCTGGGTGAAGGCGTCGACCTGGTTATCAAGGCCACCCAAGAGCAATTGGATGGCATGAATGACTTCGTCCGCAATATGCACACCGAATCGGGCCTCATTACCGAGATCCCAAATGGCGTCAGCCACGAGGAAGCCGAGTCCCGAATTATGGAATACCTGAAAAAGTACGCCCCCGATGCCGGCAAGTCGCCGCTGGCGGGCAACTCGGTCTCAGTCGACCGCACCTTTATCGCCCGCGACCTGCCTGCCTTTAACGAATACCTGCACTACCGAACTGTGGACGTCTCCTCCATCAAGGAATTAGCCCGCCGTTGGTATCCACGCATCTACTTTGCCGCCCCCAAAAAGACCGGCAACCACCGCGCTTTAGGCGACATTCGAGATTCCATCGACGAACTGGATTACTACCGCAGTTCGATTTTCATTCCCAATAACTAAGCACTCAAAACGGGGCAATTTAACCGTCCTCACTTCTTACCGTAGTATTACCCCCTCATGGTGGGCGTAGCTCAGCTGGTAGAGCACTCGGTTGTGGTCCGAGATGTCGCGGGTTCGAGCCCCGTCGCTCACCCCACTATTTGTCACCAAGCGCGTTGGTAATCTCCAAGGTTTCCAGCAAGCCCTTTAATTGAGGAGATCGAATATGGAACAGATGATCTTCGACGTTGTCATCGAAATCCCTGCCGGAAGTCGCAACAAGTACGAGATCGACCACGAAACTGGCGAGATCCGCTTGGACCGCATGCTCTTCACTTCGACCCGTTATCCCTTCGACTACGGTTTCGTAAAGAACACTCTCTCTAACGATGGCGACCCGCTTGACGCATTGGTCATGTTGGATGAACCCACCTTTCCCGGATGCGTAGTCTCCTGTCGCGTAATAGGTATGTACCGCATGGAGGACGAAGCAGGTGGCGATGACAAACTTCTCTGTGTTGCGGCTGGCGATATCCGCAAGAGCCACCTTCAAGATCTTGCCGATGTTGGCAGATACGAACTCGATGAAATCGAGCACTTCTTCCAGGTCTATAAAGCGCTAGAACCAGGCAAGAACGTCATCGGCGGCGAATGGGTTAACCATGATCCTGCTCAACAAGAAATTGTTAATTCTTACGAACGCTTTGAAAAGCACTAACGATGAAACTCATAACTGCAATTGTTAAACCTGCCCGCGTGAACGAGATCAAAGATGTGCTGCAGGCAAATGGCGTAGCCGGAATGACCGTATCGGAAGCAGTGGGATTCGGTCGCCAAAAAGGCCACACCGAGGTCTATCGCGGCGCCGAATACACCGTCGACCTCATCCCCAAAGTCCGCCTCGAAATTCTGGTCGATGATCTCGATCTGGACCGCGTCCTCGACCTGGTCACCACCACTGCCAATACCGGTTCCATTGGCGATGGCAAGATCTGGGTATCCCCCATCGAAACCGTTGTTCGAGTGCGCACTAATGAGCGTGGATCTGACGCTCTATAGCCTTTTTGCCCGCGCAGGGCTGCGCTGATAAGGTCTGCTCCGCACGTAAAAACAGTTTTTCCCGCGTTGTTAGCTCAGTTGGTAGAGCAGGTGACTCTTAATCACCGGGTCGGGGGTTCGAGTCCCTCACAACGCACTTTTTGGCCACTTCCACTTTGATTACTCCAGCGAATGTGACCCTTTGAGCTTTTCTCCCCCTGCAATAATTGATCCATGACTCTGAAACTCCAATGCCTCACCGTCGACTGCGCCAACCCCGCCTTTCTTGCCGATTTTTGGGCGCAAGCCCTGGGCTGGCACGTCGGCGTTGGCGGCGATGAGATCGGAGTTTGGATTGAACGCGAGCTCGGGGATCCACGAGAAACTGGTTTTCCAGACATTCTCTTTCTTAAAGTTCCGGATCTGAAAACGGGGAAGAACCGAATGCATTTCGATCTTCGCCCTGACGATCAAGAGGCGGAAGTAGCACGTCTAGAGTCTTTGGGCGCTCAACGAATTGATATAGGTCAAGATGAAGATCCCGATACAACGTGGGTAGTTATGGCAGACCCAGAAGGAAATGAATTCTGCGTGCTCAAGGCACCAACAAAATAATATTTAGATACGTCGAAAGGTGATCCAACTAATGACCAGATACTTCATCTCTTTTAACGACGGTGATATGACTTTTCCTGAAGAGGACTTTGCCGCAGTTGGAGAAGCAGCTCATGCGGTTATGGCTGAAGCAATCAACGCTGGAGCCTGGGTACATGGTGGCGGATTTTGGGGATACTCCCCATTTGTCGTCTCCGGAGACGGCAAGGTTACAGAAGGACCCCTGCAGGAAAGCCCCGTACACATCGGCGGGTTTGCGATTGTGGATGTCGAGACAGATGAAGAAGCTTTTGAATGGGCTAGAAAAATCGCCGTATCTTGCAGATGTTCCCAAGAGGTTAGAAAGATTATGGACGATCCGGAGCAAGACAATTTAATGAATCGGCGCCAAGAGGCTAAATAGTTGCGCAAGCGGAATTGAATGTTACAACTTACGATAGGTACATGACCCGGATAGCTTTAACGAAGAACGGGTTCGCACCCAAAGTTTGCGTTACATGCGGCTTAGAATTCGAATGGCGTAAGAAATGGGCAAAAAACTGGAACGAAGTGAAGTACTGCAGCGACAAATGTCGAGCTAAATAGTGCAACGAATCATCTACATTCCCTTCGACCACCTACATCGAAATTTTGGGGCGATGAAGGGCGCGGAGCCCAAAACTGATCTCATCGCATTTGTAGAAAGTGCTCGAATGACCACCGGGCGAAATTGGAATCCTGCTCG
>CANBRH010000017.1 GCA_947371865.1 Actinomycetota bacterium | reverse complement strand
GTCACGAGATCGGCATCATCAATATCTTCGAGCTCTTGCTCGAGATTGATATCGAACTCTTCGAGAAGTTCGCGGTCTTCATCTTCTGGGCTAACGACCTGAATGGTGTAACCCAATTCAGCGCCAAGCAATGTGAAGGTGTCTTCATCTACCGACTGCGTTGCAGTCACCATTTCACCGAGGTGGAATAGCGCTGAAACTAACGCGGCTGGATCAGCATTGATCTTTTCGGCAAAGTCCATAAGGGATGAGCCACGACGTAAACGAATAGCAGTGCTGCCATCGCCATGAGGAATAACTGCGCCACCCAGTGATGGCGCCGCCATATTGTCGAACTCTTCGCGCAACGCCTTCTTGCTCTTATGCGCCTTGCGAGATTTACCCCCGGCCTTTCCAAATGCGCCAGCAGTTCCGCCACGTTGGTGACGTCCGCCGCCCTTATTTGGACCGCCGAAACTTGGTTGAGAAGGTGAAGCCGATGGCGTGCGGTACGGCGAACCAGCAGCGGCTCCGCCTGGACGTGCGCCTGGGGCGCCTGCTCCGGGTGGACGAGCTCCGGGTGGACGAGCTGCAAAGCCGGGACGAACTGCGCCGGGGCGAGCACCTGACATCGGTGGACGAGATCCGCCTGGACCAGATGGACGTTCGCCGGGGCGAATGGGACGAGCAGGTGGACGCGGAATTGCACCGGTGCCACTGTTAAAGGGATTGTTTCCGGCGCGCGGTGGACGTGGCATCGGAATATTGCCAGGCGTTGCGCCGCCAGAGAATGGATTGTTGCCTGGACGCGGAGGTCGTGGCATGGCATCAGAGCTGGGAGCAGCTGGTGTCGGAGAGGTTGGTGTCGCAGTGGCGGCAGGTGCAACGGGTGCAACCGGTGCTGCGGGAACTGGAGCTTGTGGCATGGCCGATTGCGGAATAGTTCCGGGCGCTAGTTGAGCGAGCGCAGCTTGAATTTCCTCTGCTGTCGGGGCAGCTGGTTTTGCAGCAACCTTCTTGGCGGCAGCCTTTTTAACTGGCTTGGCTTCACCTTCAACAGGCTTGATATCGGGAAACTTCTCCATCAACTTGCGCACGACGGGTGCTTCAACAGTTGAGGATGCGGATTTAACGAACTCGCCAACTTCTTGCAGTTTTGCGAGTAAATCCTTACTAGGAATACCTAGTTCTTTTGCTAATTCGTGAACGCGGACCTTTGCCACAGTTGCCTTCCTGTCTTGGCCCCACGTCTTTTACTGGAGCCTATATGCCTGACTTACTCATGAGCGTTGGGCGCTCATGATTGTGAGTTTGCCTTGAGGGACATTGATGGACTCCTTATAGGTAAAACTGGTTTTTTACTGCTGTTGTAAAAAATCTTCGAGTTGTTCAGTCGAAAGCGCAACATCGGATCGAAGTGCTCGATTAAATGAACCGCGCTGCTTGGCAGTATCGAAACAAGTCCGATGCAACCAGGCTCCCCGACCGGGTAAAAGGTGCTGGGGATCTGGAATTACCTGATCGACAACTTTGACCACTCGAAGAAGTTCTGCCGGGTTCTCTCGTTTGCGACAAGCGATGCAGCTACGTATTAAAGGAGCCATCTTTGCCTGCCTCATAGAGATATCCAGCAGGGACAACCTTACTCGGTTGGCTCAGAATCAACCAGTTCGCCCTCATCTACGGCTATTTCGCGCTTGGGTTTCTCGATGCGCTCGACTGGTTTATCGGGATGGATGTCGATTCGGCAACCGGTTAACCGGGCGGCCAATCTGGCATTTTGGCCATCTTTTCCGATGGCAAGGGAGAGCTGGTAATCCGGAACCACAACCTTCACCGATTTTGTAGCGAGATCAACAATCTCAGCACTGGAGACCTTGGCTGGAGCCAGCGCATTAGCCACGTAAGTGGCAGGGTCGTCTGAGTAATCGACGATGTCGATCTTCTCGCCACCAAGTTCATCCATCACGGCGCGAGCTCGTGCACCCATGGGGCCGATCAGCGCGCCTTTGGGACTAACGCCTGCACGATGAGTGCGGACGGAAATCTTGCTGCGATGGCCAGGCTCGCGTGCGATGCCAATAATTTCGACAACTCGATCTTTAACTTCAGGTACTTCTAGGGCAAAGAGAGTCTTCACCAGCGCTGGGTGGGTTCGGGACAAAGTAACTTCTGGACCTTTCAAGCCTTGCTTGACCTCAACGACGAAGCATTTAATCCGTTGGCCATGAATGTATTCCTCGGTTGGAACTTGTTCGTTTGGGGGAATCTTTCCTTCGACCCGGCCCAAGTGAACGTAAACAATCTTAGGGTCTCGGCCCTGTTGGATCACGCCAGAGATAACGTCGCCAACGCTGCCACTAAATTCCGTGACGACATCAAGATCTTTTGCCTCGCGCATCTTCTCTTTGATGACTTTGCGGGCAGTTGATGTGGCAATTCGGCTAAAGCCTTCGGGAGAATCAATGGCGGTATCAATGCGATCGCCATCAGGACCTAGGACCGGGTAATAAATAACGATCTCACCGGTTTGGCGATTGAGGACCGCGCGGCCACCGGGATGTGCGCCTTCAAGTTCGGCATAGGCGGCAGCAACGCCGTTTTCAATGGCGTTAATCAATTTCTCCAGCGGCATCTCTTTCTCAACGGTGAGAGCAACAAGTGCTTTTACATCGACGTTCATTCGGAATCACCCTTGAGGGACTTGAATTCAATTTCCAGAACGGCTTTCTTCACATTGGCAAAATGAACCGTGCGATCACCAACTAGCGCAGATTCTTCAGTGGCATCGCCAATGCGACCTTTAACTTCAGATCCATCATTCAAGATGACGGCAACAAGGCGACCATGATTCTTGCGCCAATGGCGCGGCAAAATGAGGGGTCGATCGATTCCGGGAGAAGTAACTTCCAGTGTGAATGGCTGATCTCCGAGGACTTCCAACATCTCGGTGATTTCAGAGATGTCGCGCGAAACTGCGGTGACCTGATCGAGATTTAAATGAGTATCGCTGTCGACAATAACGGTAAGGATGCGGCTCTTGCCCGCTGGGACGATTGTGATTTCTTCTAAGTAGCAGCCCGCGGAGGTAATAGCGGGCGCGATAGCGGCATCGATGGCCACGATAAGTTCTTGTTTATTAAGTTTTTCGGTCATGAGAAAAGTACCTTTCCGATCTATTTAGTTTTTTACCTACTTGCTTGCCCACCAATCATAACCGACTTTGGCGATGAGCAAAGTCGTCACGACTAAGAAGACTTTACGCACCAAAGGAGAGCCGCCGCGAATGGCCAAACGTGAACCAATCAAGGCACCGGTGACATTTGCGATCGCGAGAAGTAAACCCAAGCGCCACCATATATGTCCAGTGAATTGAAAGGAAAGAATCGCACCAAAATTGGTTGCGATGTTGACCAATTTGGCGGTGGCCGATGCCTTCAAGAACGCATATCCGATGACGCCTACCAAGAGAAAGACTAAGAAAGTGCCAGTCCCAGGACCGAATATGCCATCGTAAAAACCGATGGTTAATCCGAAGAGCGCAACCAGCCATAATCGTCCGGTGTGCGTAAAGCGTAAGTTTTCATCCATACCTAAATGCGGCTTGCGCCAGGTATAGATAGCAACAGCAATTAACAGAATCACGATGATGGGACGGAAAAGATCCTTGGGAAAACTGGCGGCTAGTCGCGCACCCGAGACTGAACCAACGAACGCAGGAAGTGCCATCGTGGCCGTCAGCCGAAGGTCTGGTCTAACTTTCTTAAAGTAAGCAAAGGCGGCCGTGCTCGTTCCAAAAATGGATGGAACTTTATTTGTTCCCAAAATCATAGGAATTGGTTTATCGGAAATCCCAATGAGAAGGGCTGGCAGCTGGACTAGTCCCCCGCCGCCGACCATCGCATCAACAAAGCCCGCGAAACCTGCCGCTAGAGCTAAGAAGATCGCAGTTGAAAGCGACATTAATTCGCGTTTACGACCGAAATGATCTCGGCTGCGGCGCCATCGAGATGGACTTCGCTCTTTTCGCCAGTACGGCGAATACGAAGTTCGATCTTGCCATCAGCAAGTGCCTTGCCGACAATGACAATGAATGGAATTCCGATGAGTTCGGCATCTTTGAATTTAACTCCGGGTGAGGCATCACGCCGGTCATCGATCAGGATGCGAAGTCCCGCTGCTTCCAATTCCTTGGCTAAATCTTCAGCGGTGTTAAAAGGAAGATCATCTTTGCCAGTAGCGACGATGTGAACATCGGCAGGTGCAACTTCGCGTGGCCAGTTTAGGCCAAGTTCGTCGTAGGTTTGCTCGGCGATAGCAGCCACGGCGCGTGAGACACCGATTCCGTAGGAACCCATGGTCACTACTTGCGACTTACCATCTTTATCAAGAACGGTGAGATCTAAGGCTTGGGCGTACTTACGACCGAGCTGGAAGATATGGCCAATTTCAATAGCGCGATCAATGACAACTGGCGTTGCGCAATTAGGGCAGAGATCGCCGGCGCGAACTTCGGCAGCTTCAATAAATTTTTCAACTGTGAAATCGCGGCCGTGCGTCACAAATCGAACATGCTTGTCTCGCTCATTAGCGCCAGTGACCCAATGGGAACCAAGGACAACTCGAGGGTCGGCATAAACCGTGATGCCAAACTTGGCAGCATCCTGGGGACCGACGTAACCCTTAACCAATCCTGGGTGCTTCGCAAAATCGGCATCTTCAAAGAGGCGAAGCTCAAGGACTCCGGGTAGGTTGGCTTCAAGGCGCTTGAGATCAACTTCGCGATCGCCTGGAACCAAAATTGAGATCGCTTTCCCGTCGGCCATCAAAAGAACATTCTTCAAAGTATCACTTGCTTGATATTCTCCGCCAAATTTTTCATTGAGCAGGATTACCAATGAATCAATGGTTGGGGTGCTTGGTGAATCGAAAATCTCCATGGCGGCGGGCGCGGAACCGGCGTAAGCGTCGACTTTGGTGATCATCGCTTCAACGTTAGCGGCATAGCCACATTTTTCGCAGAGCACATAAGTGTCTTCACCAGTTGGACACGGGGCTAAGAATTCTTCCGAACGAGAACCGCCCATGGCGCCAGAAACAGCCGAGACGATGTTGTATTTCATGTGCAGGCGTTCAAAGGTCTTGATGTAAGCGTTGCGATGTTTTTCATAGGAAACAGCTAAGCCGGCATCATCAAGATCAAAAGAGTAAGAGTCCTTCATGACAAACTCGCGGCCGCGGATAATTCCGCTGCGGGGACGAGCTTCATCGCGAAACTTGGTTTGAATTTGGTAAATCGAAAGAGGAAGGTCTTTATACGAGGAGTACTCCCCCTTGACCATCAAGGTAAACATCTCTTCGTGAGTTGGTCCTAGTAAATAGTCATTTCCACGACGATCTTTTAAGCGAAAAAGATTTGGCCCATATTCTTCCCAGCGATTGGTGGATTCGTAGGGTTCGCGTGGCAGCAAGGAAGGGAAATGAACTTCTTGAAATCCGGCTTCATCCATCTCTTCCCGAATGATGCGCTCGATATTGCGCAAGGTGATGTAGCCCAGCGGCAGCCACGAGTACACCCCAGCTGCAATTCGACGGACATAACCGGCGCGCACCAAGAGACGGTGGCTGGCTACTTCGGCATCGGCAGGATCATCGCGCAGCGTGCGCAACAGGAGTGTGGACATTCGCAACATGGGGCAACCTTACCGATTAATGCGAAGCCTTCGTTCGAGGTTAGGAAACAGAGACGCTGGGTTCGCCTGAGGCGACGCCGGCTTTCTCCATCTCTTCAGCAAGACGCATGGCTTCTTCGATCAAGGTCTCGACAATTTGTGCCTCGGGAACAGTCTTGATGACTTCACCCTTGACGAAGATCTGGCCTTTGCCATTTCCGCTTGCTACGCCAAGATCGGCTTCGCGAGCTTCACCAGGACCGTTGACGACACAACCCATAACAGCCACACGCAATGGAACGGTCATACCTTCAAGGCCAGCCTGAACTTTTTCAGCCAAGGAATACACATCGACTTGGGCACGGCCACAGGACGGACAGGAAACAATCTCGAGTTTGCGTTGGCGCAGGTTGAGGGATTCCAGGATCGAGATGCCAACTTTGACTTCTTCAACCGGAGGTGCAGAGAGCGATACACGAATCGTGTCGCCAATACCTTCGGCCAGGAGAATTCCAAATGCCGTGGCAGATTTAATGGTGCCCTGAAAGAACGGTCCAGCCTCAGTTACACCAAGGTGCAATGGATATTCACATCGTTGAGCTAATAAGCGATAGGCCTGAACCATCGTGATGGGATCATGATGCTTTACCGAAATTTTGATATCGGTAAACCCATGCTCTTCAAAGAGAGAGGCTTCCCAGAGCGCTGATTCAACTAAGGCTTCTGGAGTTGCCTTGCCGTATTTGGCAAGCAAGCGCGGGTCTAATGAGCCGGCATTCACACCAATTCGAATGGGGATACCTGCATCCCCTGCCGCCTTCGCAACTTCCTTTACTTTGTCATCAAATTGCTTGATATTGCCCGGGTTAACCCGAACTGCTGCGCATCCGGCATCAATCGCGGCAAAAATGTATTTCGGCTGAAAATGAATATCGGCAATAACTGGGATCTGAGATTTCTTGGCGATCTGGGCTAATGCATCAGCATCATCCTGACTGGGCACGGCTACGCGGACGATCTGGCATCCAGATGCAGTGAGTTCAGCGATCTGTTGAAGTGTGGCATTGACATCGGAAGTCAAGGTGGTGCACATAGATTGGACGCTGACAGGAGCATCTCCACCAACCAAAACGCTGCCGACCTTGAGCTGCTTGCTCTTGCGTCGGGGAGAGAGAACGGGAGGTGGGGCTGACGGCATTCCAAGATTTACCATGTTCGTATTCTGCCTTACTTCTCTAGGAACCTCATGTTGAGCGCGAAAAGTTCATCTCTTTACATATTGAGATGGATCGGATTGAAAATATCGGCGCCCAAAAGTAGTAATGAGAGCGCTGCTAAAACCACAAAGACCACGATAGTGATCGGAGTCAACCGTTCTACATCAATGGGGTTGGGCGCAGGCAGGCCTTTGCGCCTAGCCCTGCGAAAACGGATGCCATCGGCAACGGCCAGGGCCATATGTCCGCCATCCAAAGGCAAAATGGGCAAGAGATTGAAAATGCCCACGAAAATATTGAGCGAGGCGATAATCAAAAGGAATGTGGCCAGGCGCTCGCGCACTGAAAGATTCTTGTCGCTGGCGGTTTGCGCAGAAACTCGGGCAACTCCGACAACGCCAACCAAGCTGGTTGCATCTCGGGGTTTGCCGCCGAATGTTTGGCCGATCAGAGCTGGAATCTTTGATGGCAAAGAGATCAACGAAGTAACACTGCTGGTGAAGAGGTCTTTGCTGAGAGTTCCGGCATGAATGGCCGCGCGATATGGGTTCTGTGTTTCGGTTCCAAGTTTATTAATCAAACCGATAACGCCGATTGTCTTTCCGTCGCGCAGCGTTCCTTGAGGAGTCACAGTAAATTCAAGCGTCTCTGATCCTCGTAAAACTTTTACAGTGATGGCTTTCCCTGCAGAACTTCGAATTGTTTTCACGCTGGTCGACCATTGATCCACCGATGTCCCGTTAATGCTTATGATGCGATCGCCGGCCTTCATGCCAACCGCGAAGGCAGGCGAGGCTGGATCTGTAGCCGTGCACGAGGCTGCAGTAGTAAGACACGGAACGACTTCAGCAATGACAGGAGTAACTGTTGTGGTGCCGACGCCAACGAAGAGTGCGAAGATGAGCAAGAAACCTAAGACGAAATGATTAAAAGAGCCAGCGCCCAGAACGATCAAGCGCTTGGGAGCAGATGCACGCACAAAGGCTCGTGGCTGATCTTCTTCCGAAAGTACTTCTCGAGTGGACATACCGACAATGCGGCAGTAACCCCCTGCGGGAATTGCCTTGATCCCGAACTCGGTTTCTCCCCTGGTGAACGACCAAACCTTACGTCCAAAGCCCAGAAAGAATTCAGTGACCTTCATGTGGAATTTTTTGGCAGTCAGGTAATGGCCAGCTTCGTGAACCATTATTGAGAAAAGAAGCGCGACTATGAAAGCGATCACTCCGAGAAAACTCATACACGCACCTGTGGCCGATAATTCATTGACCTATCTTCTCCTATTAACCTTAGAAATCGCTCATTACTCTTCGGGCGTTATAGTTATCCCATGACATTTGGACCCCACATTCCTCAAGAACGACGCCTCGTTACTGCTATTCCTGGCCCCAAATCCCAGGAAATGTTGGGTCGTCGCAGTGAAGCAACTTCCGCTTCCCTCGGTATGGCCATTCCGGTATTTGTTTCCCATGCCGGTGGCGGAGTCATTGTTGATATTGATGGAAACTCCATCATCGATATGGCCGCAGGTATCGCCACGGTCAACGTCGGCAACAGCGCCGACCGTGTAGTCGCCAATGTGAAAGCAGCCATCGAAGCCTTTACTCATACCTGCTTTACAGTGGCTCCCTACAGTGGATATGTCGAAGTCTGCGAAGCCCTCAATCGCATTACGCCAGGTAATTTCAAGAAGAAGTCAATGCTGGTTAACTCCGGCGCCGAAGCCGTTGAGAATGCTGTAAAAATTGCTCGTGCTGCTACCAAGCGCCCAGCAGTTGTCGTCTTCGAGCACGCTTATCACGGCCGTACCAATCTCACGATGGGAATGACTGCGAAGAACATTCCTTACAAAGAGGGCTTTGGACCTTTTGCTCCCGAGATTTATCGCATGCCCATGGCCTACCCTTTTCGCTGGGTCGGAGACAAGGACAACGTCTCCGCCGAAGCGCTAGATATGGTCACCCACAAAATTGAAAAAGAAATCGGAGCACACAACGTTGCTGCGATCGTTATCGAACCCATTCAAGGCGAAGGTGGCTTCGTCGTTCCTCCGAAGGGATTCCTCCCTGGCTTAGCTGCCTACGCCAAAGCCAATGGCATTCTCTTTATCGCTGATGAAGTACAAACCGGTTTTGCTCGAACCGGCAATATGTTTGCTGTCGAAGATGAAGGCGTCGAGCCCGACATAATGATTATGGCTAAGGGAATCGGTGGCGGATTGCCAATCGCCGGCGTAACCGGTCGCGCTGAAATTATGGATGTTCCCGTCGGAAGCGGAATCGGTGGAACATTTGGTGGTAACCCCATCGCCTGTGCCGCAGCTCTCGGCGCTATCGCAACAATTGAAGAAGATGGCTTGGTCGAGAAGGCTCGTCATATGGGCGCCATCATTAGTGCGGCGCTAGAGTCTATGAAGGCTAAATACGCCATTGTTGGCGATGTTCGTGGCCGCGGTGCCATGCAGGCTTTGGAATTCATTCTTCCCGGAACCATGGAGCCAAATACCAAGGCGATGCAAGACATCGTCAAGTACTGCCAACAAAAAGGTGTTCTCTTGTTAACGGCTGGTACCTACAGCAACGTCATTCGCTTGTTGCCACCGCTTGTCATGCCAGATCACTTGTTGAATGAAGCACTGGCCATTTTGGATGAAGCGATTGCGGCCTCAAACGCGTAAATAATTAGCGATCTAAGAGATTACGGGTGGGACTATATGTCCCACCCTTTTTTCTTAAGGTAATAGCGCTGAGAGCTTCCAACACAACTCGGTTAGCCAAAATTGCAGTGATATCGGCGCTGTCGTAAGCAGGCGCAACTTCCACAACATCAATACCCACAATAGGAAGTTCAAGGCAGATGCGCCGCACCGCTTCCAGGAGTTCGCGGCTTGTCATCCCACCAGGTTCGGGAGTACCGGTGCCAGGTGCCATTCCAGGATCGACGACATCGATATCGATTGAGAGAAAGACGCCATCGCAACCATCAAGTAAAGTTTCAAAAGATTCGTCTAAAACTTCTTTCATTCCACGGTGGTGAATCTCGGTCATCTCATAGGAGCGCATCCCTTGATCGCGCATCCACTTTAGGGTCACATCATCTGGCCAATATCCACGCAGTCCCAATTGCAAGAAACGATCGCCGCGAACTGCGCCAGTATCGATCAATCTGCGCATCGGAGTTCCGTGTCCGACTAACGCGCCAAATTGTGATTCGCCGGTATCGGCGTGAGCGTCAAAGTGAATCATGGAGATCTTGCCCATGCCACGGTGGTGGGCGATTCCAGCAACATCAGCAGATGCGATGGAGTGGTCTCCCCCAAGCACCACCGGAATAGCGCCAGCGCGCGAGATGAGTTCGGTTGCTTCTTCCAAAACCTTCAACGACGCGGTCAAGTCGCCACCGGGCATCAAGAGATCACCGGCGTCAAAAATCTTTAGCTCTTTGAGAGCATCCACGCGCATCAAAAGATGCGGACGTTCGCCATCGTGAGGCAAGTAATCTCCGGCGCGAATGGCTTGTGGGCCAAATTTGGCACCAGAACGGTGGGAAGTACCGCTATCTATGGGCGCTCCGACGATGATGACGTCGGCGCCGGCAAAGGATTCAGGCTTTTCCAGGTCGCAGGCGGGAATGCCCAGGAAGGTGAAATTGGGGCCATACATGTTTCCTAGATTTGCCATGAGGCAAACTTAACTGACTTTACGTCGGCGTTGAACTACCTGTCCTAGTAAAACGACAATGAGGGCAATAAAGAACATGGAAGAACCGATCACGTTGGCCTGAGGTGGTAGCCCGCGCTCGGCCGAGATGTATACAAACTTCGGGAAAGTGTTGACGTTACCAGAGTTGAAGTTAGTGATGATGAAGTCGTCAAAGGAAAGACTGAAAGCCAATAGAGCGGCTCCGGCTATTCCAGGGGCGACCAACGGCAAAGTAATTCGGCGGAAAGTCTCGCGTTCGTCGGCATAAAGATCCATGGCCGCTTGCTCCAGACGCGGATCCAAACTGGCGATTCGAGCCTTGACTGTGACCACCACGAACGAAATACAAAACATGACGTGCGCAATGACAATGGTGAGAAAACCAGGGTTGAAACCAAAATTGAGGAACATGGTGAGCAACGATGCACCGAGCACCAACTCGGGAGTCGCCATTGGCAAGAAGATCAACATGTTGACGATCCCTTTACCCTTGAAGGCATAGCGTCCAAGAGCAAAAGCTATCAAGGTGCCGAGAATGGTTGCGATGAATGTCGCGATAACACCTATCTTTAGTGAGTTGCCCAGGGCGTTACAAATATCAGGAGCGCCGCAGGGATTTCGCCAGTTGTTCCAGGTAAATCCGCGCCAGACTAAATTGCTCTTTACCGAGTTATTGAAGGAGAAGGCAAAGGTGTAAAGAACCGGGATAAAGAGATAGGTGAATCCCAAGACCGCATAAATGCGAATGAGGTTACGCGAAAACCAGCGCGTTGCTTTTCTCATACCAAATCCTCGGTTCCGGCCTTACGAATATATAAAGTAACCACGATCAAGATCGCCACCATCAAAGTAAAGGAGAGCGCTGCAGCAGTCGGATAATCAACAATTTGCAGATATCGAGAGTTAATGACGTTACCGATCATCTTGGTATTGGGGTTACCCAAAATTTCAGCGTTAACATAATCACCTGCTGCGGGAATAAATGTCAGTAACGTTCCTGCAACGACGCCTGGCATAGAAAGCGGCAAAGTGACTTTGCGAAAAGTAGTCAATGCATTGGCATAAAGATCGCCCGAGGCTTCCATAGTTCGGGGATCAATACGCTCGAGGCTGGAATACAACGGTAAAGTCATAAACGGCAGAAAGTTATAGGTAAGACCGGCAATAACTGCGAAGGTACTTGCAGTTACGTGCGAATCGGCCCCGACGATATGCAGCCAGACCAGCGCTTTAAATCCAATTCCTTGGCCACCGAGAATTTGCTTCCAAGCGATGGTGCGCAGAATGAACGAGGTAAAAAATGGCGCCACGACTAGAACCAAAAGCACGTTCTTCCAGCGTCCAGATTTAAAGGCGATGGCATACGCCAGCGGGTAAGCGATCAGCAGAGCTGCGAAAGTGGCAATGCCTGCGTAAACAAAGGAACGGAGGAATTGGGTATGGCTATTGACCAGGGCATCCCAGAAGTTGGCAAAGCGGTAGGTCTGATCGAATTCGCCAATTCCCAAGCCCGGAGTCTTGGTTGAGGTGCTGACCAAAGTAAGAATGGGCAATAGAAAGAAGAAGATCAGCCAGACCATGCCTGGAAGCAGCAGAAGATAAGGCAGCAAGGAGCGACGTTTAGTCGACGTCTCGCCCTTCTTAGCGACCGCTTGAAGAAAAGCCATCTCTACTCTTCTTCGTCGACGTGAACTTCAGAACCAGCAGTTGCATCTTCACGGCCATCGAGACCAAAGGTAAAGATTGGCTCCCATGACAATGTGACGCGATCGCCTTTATCCAGCGGCGCGATGCCATCATCATTTTGCTCGAAGACCATGAGCTCTTGCCCCCATGGCATCTCGACTTGGTACTGGGTGCTAACGCCGATGTAAGAAACATCCGAGATGACTCCCCCAGGCAAAATATTGCCGTGAGTCGCTTCGCCTTCAGGCAGGATGCGCAACTTCTCTGGTCGAATTCCGACCAAGATTGAAGAATCTTTGGCACTAGATCGCGCACGCGGAACGCCAATCTTTTGACCAAAGAGATTCACGACTAAGGAATCGGCGCCATTGGACTCGATCGAACCTTTAATGAGGTTGGACTGACCTAAGAAGTTGGCAACGAAAGTGGTCTTGGGGTTGTCGTAGAGATCGGCCGGTGAACCCATTTGTTCAATGCGACCCTCGTTCATGACAGCGATGGTGTCAGCCATAGTCATGGCTTCTTCTTGATCGTGCGTAACGTGGACGAAGGTGAGACCGATTTCAGTTTGAATCCACTTGAGTTCGATCTGCATTTGCCTACGCAGCTTGAGATCGAGGGCACCAAGAGGTTCATCGAGCAACAAGAGCGCTGGACGGTTAACGATTGCGCGTGCAACCGCAATACGTTGTTGTTGGCCACCAGAGAGTTGGTTGGGCTTGCGTTCTGCCAGATGAGGAAGTTCAACGAGATCCAAAACTTTATCTACTTGCTCTTTTACATCCTTGATTCCACGGCGGCGCAGCCCAAAGGCAACGTTTTCGAAGATGGAAAGATGTGGAAAGAGTGCATAGTTTTGAAAGACCGTATTAACCGGGCGCTTATAAGGGCGCTCATAAGTAATATCGGTTGCACCAACATGAATGCTTCCAGCGGTTGGCTCTTCCAAACCTGCAATCATGCGCAAGGTCGTGGTTTTACCGCAACCTGAAGGTCCAAGAAGTGCAAAGAAAGATCCTTCTGGAATTACTAAATCCAGATTATCTACGGCAATAAAGTCACCAAAAGATTTGGTGAGATTGGAGAGTTTGAGATCTCCTTTAGCGGAAGTGGAAGCGTCGCCCACTTACTAGTTACCACTTGCTTTCTGGAAAGCAGTAGCGAATTTGATCTGCTCGGCTGGCTTTAATGGACGGAAGACCTTGAGCTTCTTCCACATTGCATCGTCAGGGAAGATCAATGGATTCTTGACCTGCGCCGGATTGATCTTGGCCATTGCATCTTGAGCGCCTGCAACTGGGCAGACATAGGTGATGTAGTTGGCAACCTTGGCGGCAACAACTGGGTCGTAGTAATAGTTAATAAGCGCTTCCGCGCCAGCCTTGTTCTTGGAAGTGGAAGGAATCATCAAGTTATCGGTAGAGAAAGTTCCACCTGATTCTGGAATTCCGAAGCCAAATTGATTTTGGTTCTGCAGGTTCAACTGGTTGATATCGCCAGACCAGCCAATTACTGCTGTGGCATCGCCTGAGATGAGATCCTCTTGATAGGACTGGCCCTTGATTTGACGAATAAATCCGTCGTGAATCATCTTGGTGACGTAGTCGACAGCGTTCATGAACTTATCTTCGGTGAAGGGCTTAGAAACATCGGTGCCTTGCCACATCATGATTAAGCCAATGGTGTCGCGCATCTCGGAGAGAACTTCGATCTTGCCTTTGTTGGCTTTAGAGAAGAGCTGATCCAAAGTTTGAATGCCCTTGGGGGTGTGCTTCTTGTTCCAGGCGAGTCCAGCAATAATTCCAGCCCATGGCAGGCTGTAGTGACGGCCGACATCAAAGGGGCGATTTGCAAGGAAAGGCAGAACGTTTTTCTTATTCGGAACGGCGGCATCATCAAATTTCTGAACGAACTTGGAGGCGACCCAGCGTTCAGCCATCCATTCAGTCATGGTGACGATGTCGTAACCAATGTCTTTCTTCAATTTCAATTGTGGCTGCACTTTGGCAGTGAAAGTGTCATTGTCATCAATGACCTCAAAATACTTTGCCGGAATTCCGGTCTTCTTAATAAACGCTTCCAGCGTTGGGTACTTCTTAGTCTTATTGTCGTAATCCAAATACAGCGACCAGTTTGCCCATCGCACCGTTGCTGGTACAGCTTCGGCACTTTCCGATGAGGTCATGCCCAGCAGCGATGCTGCTCCGAGTCCACCGGCACCGGCAAAGAGAGCACGGCGAGAGAAGGCGCTCGAGGCGAGTTCGGTGATTCCTGGGGGAATGGAGAAATCTTTACTTGAGGCAGACATGGCAGCTTCCTTTTCTAGTCAAAAGCGGGCACTGGATGGCACTTCGGTACTACGACAGTTTTCTCTTTCGGGGCAAATCCTAGACCCTGAAGTTTACGAAAACCGACCTAATCGAGAGTCTCGTGAGATTCCCAGTTCTGATGCCTACTAGGCGTTCAGATTGGTCATAACGTGCTTGATCCGGGTGTAATCCTCGAAGCCATAGGCAGAGAGATCCTTGCCATAACCGGAGTGCTTGAAGCCACCGTGAGGCATCTCGGCTACCAGTGGGATATGGGTGTTGATCCAGACGCAACCGAAATCGAAAGCCTTGGCCATCCGCATGGCACGACCATGGTCGCGGGTCCAGACGCTAGAGGCCAATCCGTAATTAACGCCATTGGCGTATTTCACTGCTTGGGCTTCGTCGGTGAACTTCTGAACAGTGATAACTGGTCCAAAGATCTCGTTCTGAATCATCTCGTCATTTTGAACCAAGCCCGCAACAACTGTCGGCTCGAAAAAGTAACCAGCCCGAGCAACTTTGGAGCCACCAGCAACGACCTGGGCATGTCCAGGAGTGCGCGCAATGAAGCCGGCAACTCGGTCGAGTTGGGTCGCATTGTTAACGGCGCCATAAAGCACATCTTCATCTGGGGCACCGGTGGCGATGTTCTTGGTCGCTTGTTCAGCAAGCAGTGCGACAAAATCATCATAAGCGGAGGCTTCGACCATCACGCGAGTAGCTGCGGTGCAATCTTGGCCAGCGTTGAAGAATCCAGCGATAGCAATAGCTTCGGCGGCCGCTTCGAGATTGGCATCAGCAAAGACCACGACGGGAGCCTTGCCCCCAAGTTCCAGGTGGACCTTCTTAATGTCACGAGCAGCAGAGGTAGCAACTTCCATGCCAGCCCGCACTGATCCTGTGATCGAAACCATGGAAGGAGTGTCGTGTTCTACCAGTGCTCGGCCGGAATCGCGATTACCAGTCACGACGTTAAAAACACCTTCGGGTAGGAACTCAGACATGACGCCCGCCATCCATACAGTCGAAGCCGGAGTTGTATCGCTGGGCTTAAGAACAACTGCGTTTCCAGCGGCAATAGCGGGTGCCCACTTCCAGACAGCCATCATCATTGGATAATTCCAAGGAGTGACCTGAGCGCAGATGCCGATTGGTTCGCGGCGAATGAAAGAGGTCATGCCGTGCATATATTCACCAGCGGATTTACCTTCAAGAGTTCGAGCGGCACCGGCGAAGAATCGAATCTGATCGATCATCGGCGGAATTTCTTCCGAGCTGGTCAATGAAATTGGCTTGCCAGTGTTCTCTACTTCAATAGCAATCAGTTCTTCGGCGCGATTCTCAAAGGCATCGGCAATCTTGAGCAGTGCGCGTTGACGCTCTGACGGGGTGGACTCTTTCCAGGTCTCAAAGCCCTTCTCGGCGGCCTTCATCGCTTGATCAATATCTGCAGCGTTAGAGATCGGTGCGGTGGCATAAGCCTGGCCAGTGGCCGGATTGATGACTTCGCTGGTCTCTCCCGATTGCGACGGAAGGTATTTGCCGTCAATAAAGTTATGGAGAGTTTTCATCATTGAGCTCCTTCAGTTGATTCTGTGATTATTGGTTCCGTGATATTTGATTGCGTGAAAGCAGAGGCAATCTCATTGGCGGCTAATTGACCGCAGGCGCCGTCGATATCTCGACCACGAGTATCTCGAACCGTGACTGGTACGCCATAGCCTTCCAAGATACGGACAAATTCATCTTCATCTTTTTGACGAGATGCCGTCCATTTTGATCCAGGTGTTGGATTGAGTGGAATTAAGTTGACGTGAGCGTTGCGATTTCGGAGCAATCTCCCTAAGAGATCAGAGCGCCACGCCTGATCATTAATATCGCGAATGAGTGCGTATTCGATCGAGTATCGGCGTCCGGTGCGGTCGGCATATTTATCGGCTGCTTCCAAAACTTCTTTCACTTTCCAACGAGAGTTAATGGGAACCAAACTATTTCGAAGCTCATCATCTGGAGTGTGAAGTGATACCGCAAGCGTGACTGGGATTCCTTCTTCGGTTAATTTTTCAATTCCGTTTACTAAACCAACAGTGGAGACGGTAATTGAGCGTGCGCCAATTCCTAGGCCATCGGGTTGAGGGGAAGTGATATTTCGAACTGAGCGCATGACCGCGTTGTAGTTAGCCATGGGTTCCCCCATACCCATAAAAACAACATTGGATAAGCGTGTTGGGCCTCCTGGCAAATCACCATTCGCACAGGTGCGAGCTGCAGCAATGACTTGGGCGGTAATTTCTCCGGCTGTTAAATTTCGAGTCAATCCAGCTTGGCCGGTAGCGCAGAATGGACAATTCATGCCGCAGCCGGCCTGTGAAGAGATACAAACAGTGGTGCGATCGGCGTAGCGCATCAACACACTTTCGACCAAGACGCCATCGTGCAACTTCCACAAATCTTTACGGGTTTTGCCGCCATCTGCCGTGGTCGAGCGAACCAGCGTAATTAGCTTGGGAGTAAATGCCATCGCCAGAGTTTCGCGCAGCTCTTTAGGAATGTCGGTCCAGGTCTCAGCATCGTCGTTGTAGTGAGTAAAGAGATGGACCGCCACCTGCTTGGCACGGAAAGCGGGTATGCCGAGTTCGGTTGCCTTGGCTTTGCGCTCTTCTGGCGTCCAGTCGGCAAAGTGAACCGGGGGTTTTACGCGAAGTTTAGGTTCTTCGAAAACCAATTTAATTTCAGGCACATTGGACAATTAAATAATCACCACTTGAAGTGTTTGATAAGTTCGAGCGCAAACCAAACAGCTGGCGCGGTAAAGAGAACTGAGTCAATGCGATCCAAGATTCCACCGTGTCCGGGCAAAATGGCGCCCATATCTTTGATGGCAAGGTCGCGTTTAACAGCAGATTCCAAGAGATCGCCCCACGTTGAAGTCACAACGGCCATTAATCCAATACCGGCGCCGATCCACCAATGGTTGTGCAAGGCGTAATGGACGACCAAAGAAGACCCAACAGTCGTTGCTAAAAATGAACCAATCAAACCTTCCCACGTCTTCTTAGGGCTGATGTGCGGAGCCAGCGGATGCTTGCCCAACAAGACTCCGAAAATATAAGCAAAGGTGTCGTTACAACTGACGAGAACTACCAAAGTCAAGATTCGAGCGGCACCATCGTCGTGATGGGCAAGGAGAAGTAAAAAGCCGGCAAGGAAGGGCACATAAAAAACTGCAAAGGTTGCTGCCGAAGAACGCTTAAGAAAATCTTTTGAACTGCGCCACAATAGAAAGACCAACAAGTTTGGTATGGCAATGGCCATTGCTACGGCCAAGCCAGAGACTCTTCCGTACCAAGCAGAAATTAAAACTGCTGTCCCCACCACTTGGAGCGGCAGCTCGGGGAGATCGATACCGCCAGCGCGATATGCATGCACTAATTCGCGAAGTGCCACCATGATCGCTGCCCATATGAGTACACCAAAGAGAATTGGTGCAAAAGAGATTGTGCCAAATACCAACGCCAAGATAGTTATCGAAACGAGAATGGAGGGAATGAGCTGGCGCCCAGCCTTGCGATTAATCGCCTCGTTTATCGAATGTATATCGTCCATGGATTTAAACTTCGAGAAGTTCGGCTTCCTTGTGTTTGAGCAAATCATCAATCTTGGCCACGTGATCGGAAGTGGTTTTATCTAATTCTTTTTCCGCGCGAGCGACATCGTCCTTACCAACTTCACCATCTTTTTCTAACTTCTCCATCGCTTCCTTGGCGGAGCGTCGTACGTTGCGAATAGAAATCTTGGAATCTTCAGCCTTGGAGCGGGCGACTTTGATGTATTCCTTGCGACGCTCTTCGGTCAGTTGTGGGAAATTTACGCGGATGACAGATCCATCAGATGCTGGGTTTACGCCCAAATCGGATTCGCGAATAGCCTTTTCAATCACAGCCATGGCGCCCTTGTCATAAGGAGATACCAAAGCCATACGTGCTTCCGGAACCTGAAAGGTAGCCAGCTGAGAGAGCGGGGTGTAGGTGCCGTAGTAGTCGACCATAATCTTGGCGAACATCGAAGGGTGAGCTCGGCCGGTGCGGATAGCGCCAAAATCTTCCTTAGCGACTTCTACCGCTTTGGACATCTTGGTGCTGGCATCGCTCAGCGCTGCATTGAGATCTGACATCGTGCTCCCCCAGTACTTGGCTTCCTCAACAGAAATTTAAAGGCAATTGCAGGTAATCGTACCGATATTAAGAAACTAAAGTCCCGACAGCCTCTCCCCGAACTGCGCGAGCAATATTTCCACGATTTTTGAGGTCGAAAATGATGATTGGAAGATTATTTTCACGGCAGAGACTAAAGGCAGCAGCATCGGCAACGGCCAAAGACTTCTTCAGGACATCGTCGAAACTGACAGTGTCGTATTTGGTCGCCGTTGGATCCTTCTTGGGGTCGGCGCTATAGACGCCATCGACGCCACTCTTTGCCAACAGCAGTGCTTCGGAACCAATTTCAAGGGCGCGTTGTGCGGCCACGGTATCGGTAGTGAAGAAGGGCATACCTGCACCAGCACCGAAGATAACGACTCGACCTTTTTCTAGGTGACGAATAGCGCGGCGCGGAATGTAAGGCTCGGCTACCTGCCCCATGGTGATGGCAGTTTGAACTCGGGTATCAATACCCTCTTTTTCGAGAAAGTCTTGCAGCGCCAAGCAGTTCATGACCGTACCCAACATACCCATGTAGTCGGCACGTGCGCGATCCATTCCGCGCTGTTGGAGTTCAGCCCCGCGGAAATAATTGCCACCACCAACAACAATGGCGATCTGCGTTCCGCCTCGAACCACATCTGCGATCTGTCCGGCAATTTCATGTACAACATCGGGATCAACACCGATGCCTTTCACGCCACCAAAAACTTCGCCCGAAAGTTTAAGGAGCACTCTCTTGTAACCGGTTCGGGTCATAGGGAGTGCTCCTTTAACTAGTGGGACGATTTATGGTCTAGAGATTACTGTCCAACTCGGAAGCGATGGAATGCCGACACGGCAGTTTTGGCCTCATCCAATATTTGCTGAACGGTCTTCTTGGCATCCTTAGCGAAGGATTGCTCTAAGAGGCTGATCTCCTTGACGAATCCGGTCACGCGACCTTCAACGATCTTGGCGATAGATGCTTCTGGCTTGCCTTCGTTGCGGGCAGTCTCTTCGGCGATGCGACGCTCGTTCTCGATGTGGTCGGCAGGAATATCTTCACGACGAACAAATTGAGGTGCGAAAGCGGCAATGTGCTGAGCAACATCCTTGCCAGCATCAACGGCTTCGGTAGCCAATTGAACCAAGACGCCTACCTGAGGAGGTAGATCTGGGCTGGTGCGGTGCAAGTACAACGAAACCGGTGAGCCCTTAAGAACAGCAATACGACGAAGTTCAATCTTCTCGCCCAATGTGGCATTAGCCTCATCAACAGTAGCTTGAACGGTCTTGCCATTCGCCAAGGTTGAAGCCAAGAATGCATCGAGTTCACCAATTTGGCTGGCGAAAAGATGTGCCAAGAGTTCGTTTGCAACAGCAACAAAACGCTCGCCCTTGGCCACGAAGTCAGTCTCGCAGTTGAGTTCGAGCATAACGCCGACATTTCCTTCGGCCTTTGCAATAACCAAACCATTGGAGGTGGTACGACCTTCGCGCTTGGTAACGCCCTTCAAGCCTTTTACGCGGATAATTTCAATTGCTTTATCGAAATCGCCTTCAGCCTCGTCAAGAGCCTTCTTGCAATCGAGCATTCCGGCGGCAGTTGCCTCGCGGAGACGCTTTACATCTTCTGCTGAATATGAAGCCACTTAGTTATTCTCCAATTTTTTCATCGGTTGCAGGTGCGACTACAGCATCAGCAACGGGTGCTGCTACTTCGTCAGCTGCAGGTGCGCCTAGCAAATCTTTTTCCCAGTCAGCCAAAGGCTCTTCAGCAACGGCAACCTTGGCAGCACCTTGATCGGCAGCAGCGGCAGCGTTAGCAGAACGTGCTTGCAGACCAGCAGC
>CANBRH010000016.1 GCA_947371865.1 Actinomycetota bacterium | reverse complement strand
TGAAGTTAAGCCTGAATCTGTACAGAGGGCAAAGAGTGTGCCGACTTGAACTCCTTGAGCGCCAGTAGAGATTGCATCAGCAACGCGTTCAGGACTGCCATAAGCACCGGCTAACCAATATGGAATTTCGAGCACCTGCATCTTCGCCAAATTTGGTTCATCACGTTCGTTATAAATCGGTTCATTATTTTCATCAAACTTTTTACCCCTTGGTGGCGCATTGTGTCCACCTGCTAGATGGCCTTCGATGACGAAGCCATCAGGTCTTGTGGCCTCATCCTTGGCCAGGTAGGAAGCCAAAATATCTGAAGAAACTATCGCGAGAAATTTGGGAGCGGTCAACGCCGGAAGCGAATCACCTAATACTTTTTTGGGATCTAGAGTTAACTTGACGGGGTCGCTGCCAACAACTTCCACGTTAATGAATCCCTCATTGCCTTCAGAAAAATCTTTGATAAGCCGCGGAATCTCACGCGGAATGCCAGCGCCCATCAATACGTAATCGACTTTGGCCAACATCGCGCCCAGAATTGCTGGCGGAGTTGCCATCTGAATCTTTTCCAAGAAATTAATTCCTACAAGACCTTCGTGTCCTTCTTTGGCCAACCACACTTCAACAAAATTGGCGGCTACAACTATTTCGGTTGCCTCTTGGCTGGGGGTAAGGGAAGGCTTGGGAACGAGCATGAATGTTTCATTGCTCTGGCGTGGTTCAGATCGAAAATATCGATCGAGAATGCGTTGGGCGATTTCAGGAGAAGGAAAGTGAGCCAAAGCCCGACGGACAGTGCCATCTTTGTCGCCATTTTGTAAGCGACGAACCATGACGGTATCAACGGCGGTGCCGGATACCACGCCAAGTTCTCCGCGCTGGGCTACGGCTTTTGCCAGCGTCCAATTGGAGAGACCAACTCCCATGCCGCCTTGGATAATGCGCGGCCACGGTTTCACATTTGCCATACCTATTTCTACACCTCTCGCCAGATGTTTCCAGACTTACCGAAGCAAGTGTTATTCACGGTAGAGGGTGACTGGCCAGTAAGAAAATTGAGAGCGCGAGCCACCACTATTTGAATTCTCACAACGATTTTGTGAGCCAAATGGCCAATTTCTCAGTGATAACAGAGAGAATTCTCCTCATGTCTTGGGAATCAAGTTTTGTGCTTCACTTCAACAATTGGGCTGGCCATCACAGATCTTTGGTGACCTTCCTCGCAAACGACACGGTCTATCTGGCTATCGCCGTAGCGGCACTGGTTATCACCTATAACCATTTTCGAAATTTCGGTCAGCAGGCCTTTGAACTCAGCAGTTTTTGGCAATCGATAAAGTTCGGGACTTCGCATCTAGCAATACCCGTCGTGATCGCCGTCGTGATATCTGAAGTCATTTCCAAATTTTATGAACGGGCCCGACCCTTCGTTTCTATTCCAGGTGTCCACCTGGTCTTCCCGCATGGTGCAGATGGTGGCATGCCTTCGCATCACACCGTTTTTATGGTTGCGCTTGGATTGTGCATTGCCCACTATTCGCGAAATTGGTCAATTGTTCTCGTGGTGATCGCTTTGGTGAGCGGCGTATTTAGAGTAGCCGCTGGAGTTCATTACCCAACTGACATTATTGTCGGAATTATTATTGGCGCCTTAATTCCATTCCTGGCAAGAGAATTCCGAAATTATCTGGCAGTTCGACGGAGATGAATATTTCGATCTGAAGCTTGGCCAGACATCAATTCCACATCGTTAACTCCACTGCGACGCTGCCAATCATTCGCGGCAAGCAAACGAGAAATTCCGGCTAAAGAGATGGGATCGGCCAGATCTACCGATACTGGATCGGCCTGAACTGGGCCTTGATGATCAATAACAGAAGTTGAAATCACAATATCTGGGCCATCTTCCAAGATTTCAACGACTCGACCCTGTTGCGGCCAATCTACATTTGAGGCAGTTTGTACATGCCAAAAACTCGAGTTTTCATTGGAAATTTCGACAATCTTGTGAACGTGCGTGTGACCGGCCAACCAAAGAATTACTCGCGGTTCAGCGAGCAAAAGTTCCACCACCTCGGCTTCCTTAATTCGAACTTCTCCGGCCGATCCGCCGTAGTCATTGAAAAGATCGCCAGCGGGGTGGTGTGAGAGCAAAACGAATAACTTGGGCTCTGGCTCCGATAAGAGTTTTCGCAGCCATTCAAATTGCACTTGATCCAGAGAGCCTTGCCACCCACCATGGATATTGACAGTATCCAATGAAATGAGTCGAACTCCGTCAATATCTTTAAACCAATACTTAGTTGAAGCAGACTTATTCTCGTGAGTTAATCCGTGATCGTGTCCACACGCCAGATGTAATGAGGCCCAGTCCCCGGGTTTGGTGAATTTACGACGTTGATCTGCGACGATAGTACGAGTCGTTGTCCCATCGGGCGAGGGGTAGTGAGCTGGACCAACCATCTGAAAACGGCTAAGAAGTTCGCCGATATTTGTTTCGGGATCCAAGGCCAACACGCGTTGATCTCCTACAACAAATTGATCAAGGAATTCATCAGCAGGTACGGTGCCTTGTAAGAGTGCATCGTGATTGCCATGGGTTGCCAACCACTTATGGCGCAATCCGGAGCTCTTAAAACTCGCTCGAACAGCATCAGTTAAACCAGGGATTTTAGGAAATCCATACAAGGAGCGAGGAAAGTCATCTTCACAACCAGAAGGCGTGCCTTCAGGATTCCAATAGGAAGGGTCGTAGTTTTCGGGATTGGTGGATGCCACCCCTTCCCACGTGTCGACACTTCCGCTGTCAGGGCTAACTTCACCCCCATCCAATACATTGATGTACCAGTTGAGTTCGTTCTGTTGGGAGTTATCAGTGACATCGCCGGTGATGACAACAGCATCTACTGGACGATTAGTTTCGAACCCGTGATCAATTTTATTGAGAGAACGAACCAAAGCTTCAAGGGTCTGCACTGTCAATATTTCTTGGGGGCGGTATGTGCCGACGTACCCCACGAGTTCAGAGAGCGGGTTATGAGGATCGGCATAGCGATCCATAATTTCGGCGCGGGCCGGTGATTGCGCATCGCAAATATGAAGGTCAGAAATATGGAGCAGCGTCAGCAGCGGAATTGCTGAGGGGCTGGGTGCTTGACCAAGTCTGGGCTCACCAGAAACGTTGGCTAAAGTCCGCCAACCTTTGTCATTGGACTCCTGCCGACCGATTCTTGTTTTCTGAGTATCAAACTCAGACACGATCCACCATGACAGATTCAGAAGAAACAACGAGGGAAAGCGAATCACCTATCGAGATTTTCCGAGCATCTGAACTTGTTAGGTTCACCGAAACCAAGGACGGAATTCCTAATTCCACTCCCAATTTCGTCATTGGCCCAAGGAAGGATTTTGTTACAACCCGTCCAGTAGTTGATCCGGATTGATCTTCTGAGACCATTTCGAAATTTTCAGGGCGAACGAGCGCCACGACCTTCGCGCCATTTTCCATCTTGCCGGCATACTCAGAAACGGATACCACCTGGTTAAGAATCTTGACTTTGCCCGAACCTACGATCTCGGCAGGAATCTTGTTCGTTATCCCTACAAAAGAGGCTGCAAAGGGCGACTTTGGGTTGTTATATAACGTGGCCGGTGAATCAATTTGTTCAAGCTGTCCCAAATTCATAACGCCGACTCGATCGGCGACGGCCATGGCTTCTTCCTGATCGTGGGTCACGAAGAGAGTTGTTGTGCCAGTCTCTAGTTGAATTCTTCGGATCTCTTCCCGAATTTGGACTCGAACTTGGGCATCTAATGCCGAGAGTGGTTCGTCAAGCAACAAAACCTTAGGTGAGATTGCCAGAGCACGAGCAAGCGCCACGCGCTGTTGTTGGCCACCAGAAAGTTGGTGCGGAAGAGACTTGCCACGATGACCAAGGTGAACCATCTCTAATAACTCGGCGCTGCGCTTTCGCCGTTCAGCAACAGACACTTTGCGTACGCGAAGTCCGTATTCAACATTTTCTTCTACTGTCATATTGGGAAAGAGTGAGTAGGCCTGAAAAACCATTCCCATGTTTCGCTTATCCGAAGGCATGCCGGTGATATCTGTTCCGGCCACGACAATATTTCCATCGTGTTCAAGATCCAAGCCTCCAAGAATGCGAAGCACCGTTGTTTTTCCGCATCCAGATGGTCCCAAGAGTGCGACCAACTCACCGGAAGCAATGTCGAGGGAGAAGTCATGAAGTGCTGCAACGCTGCCGTAGTGCTTGGCAATGTTACTCAGACTTACAGCGGTCTCAGTTTTGGTGATCATACGGCCGCCTCTTTCGGTTGCGATTTACTTCTGGACTTAAATGTTTGTGCAGATTGAACAATGATCAAAAGCAACCAGGCGCCGATGAGAGAGAACATAGAGAGCGCGATAGAACCCAAGATATTTCCTTGGCTGACCCGTGTGATCCAAACAGGGAATGTCTCCCAGTGCAGCAACGAAGTCAAAGTAAATTCGCCGAACGAGAGAGTAATAGCAAGGAAGAGCGCGGCATTTACCGCGCTGCGGATGGCGGGCAATATGACCATAGTGATGGTCTTGCGAAACGATGCGCCAAGGCTTCGAGAAGCTTCAACTAATGTCTTCAGTGGGATTGAGGAAAGTCCCACATTCAAGGATTGGAAAGTGTAAGGAATAGAGATGACTACATAGAAAAATGCCAGTTCGTATTGCGAGTTTTGAATGAACTCCGGCATCGCCTTTTGAGCACCGATCGCTAACGAAACAACTGGCACCACCAAGGGCAAGATCGCCAGGAACTCAAAAAGTCTTTTATATCGCTGACCTTCAATATGTAAATATGCGACGGCAGGTACCACGGTTAATAAAGTAATTGCTGCTGTGAGGGCGGCAAGTTTCAAAGAAATCATCAAGTTAAGGGAAAAATCCTCCTGCTGAAAAATCCAGGAGTAGTTGGTCAGTGCGTGGCCGTGACCACCTGTTTTACGCAAGCTGAATTCAAGGGCAGAAACCACGGGCAAGACAAAGAAGATAAGCGCAATCGCCAGTACCAGGTACTTAAATCCTGAAGAAAAGAGGCGCTTCATCTCTTTCGCGCCCATCGCAATGACAAGCCGTAAAAGACCATAACGATGGCCGATATAACTACCATGCCAACGGCCAGCGCATCACCGAGGTTGGCTTCGGCCCCCACAGCAATATTTCCATCAATCAGCGAACCGATAACTAACGGAACTAACGAGACGTTGCCGCCAATCAAGGCGCGTGCTGTAGCAAAGGCCGAGAAGGCACTGGAAAAAAGAAGGAGCGTCGAAGCCAAGTAAGCGGGAAAGAGCACTGGAATCAGAACCCAGCGCAGATACTGAGTCTTGGTCGCCCCAAGTGACTCGCTTGCTTCATTCCATTCTTTACGAACACCATCGAGAGCTGGAGTAAAAACCAAAATCATCAATGGGATCTGAAAGAAGCTGTAGACAATGACCAGTCCAGAAAAGGAAAATATTGTGAAACCATGGCCGTAGAGATCAATACCAATTTTCTTGAGCAACAAGATGATGCCACCTTGGGCACCGAAAGCGGCGATAAACATAAATGCAAGTGGTACGCCGCCAGCATTGGCCAAAACACCAGATGCCATCGAGATAATGGAGCGCATCGAACTTGACGAGCGGTGCACATAGAAAGCTATGAGGGCTCCGATGAGACCAGCTGTGATGGCCGAGAAAAAGGAGAGTCGGAGCGAACCTTGAAAGGCGTGTAAATAAGCCTTCGTAAAAAGTAATCGATAAGCACCCAGTCCATATTTTCCATCAGCGCCAGTAATCGAATTTTTGAAAATCTGAAAAATCGGCCAAACAAAAAAGAAGGAAAAGACCATGGTAAAAGGCAAGAGCGGGGCAAAACCTTTAAGTGTGCGCACGGCACTGCCACCCTTGCGGGTGGCAGTCCGATTAATTGCGTTCTCCAAGTGAATGGTCATATCGCTCTTTCACAGAAAATCTCTGCAAAAGAATTAGATATTTGCCCATTCGGATTGGAGGATCTTCTTAGCAGCTGCCTGCTGGCTGGCACTTGGCGTCACCGCTGCGAGCTTGCCCGCATACGAGATAACAGCTGCAGGGCCTTTAACGGCCAGGTTTTTCTTCACCATGGCTGGGAACTCGATTGGAGTTGCGCCACCGCGGATAAAGAGATTCTGTCCACCCATGATCTTTGCAAACAACTTGTCGCCAGGAAGCTTCAAGTCAGCTGAGGTCAATTGCGTAGCAAGCTTGCCTTTGTTCTGGGAGTAAATAAATTCCATCCAGAGACGAGCACATGCAGGGTTTGGAGCGTTCTTGTTGATTGCCTGGAAGTACGGAGTTCCTTGAAGAACTGCATCTGAAGGAATCACGAACTGAACAGAGCGACCGATTGACTTGGCAGCGGCAACAGTTCCTGGACCATTGAAGTTCCACTGCAACGCAACCTTGAAAGCACCTGCTGCAAAGTTGGTGGTGTTACCGGTTACGGCAACAAAGTTTCCGACCTTCTTCAACTGTGCGTAGAAATCGATTCCCTTTTGGATGTCCTTAACAGATCCACCATTAGCAACTGATGCAGCGAAAACGCTCATCAATGCTTGTTGTGCCTGGGTAGGGTCACCAGCGATTGCAACGGCACCCTTGAATGCAGGATCCAACAAGTCCTTGATGGAATGTGGGGCCTTAGGCAATGTGGTGTCGTACATGATGGCGATTTGGCCGGCATAGTCTGGGTAGTACTTGTTATTTAGATTGTCCTTGTACTCAGCTGAAATGTCATTCCAGGTAAGAACTTTGTAATCTGCGAACAAGTCATTACCAACTGCGTCATCAAGAACTGATCCACCGACGTCGACAACATCTGGTTGCTTGGACTTAGGAGCAGTCTTGATTGTTTGAATTTCATAAGCGGATGAACCATCTGGGTTATCGCTATAAATCTTTACCTTGAACGCTTTGGCGAAGAGATCGAGGATCTCGCCATAGTTAGCCCAGTCGCGTGGCAGAGCAACAACATTGAGTTTGCCCTCTTTCTTACACGCGGTCACGAGACCATTGAGACCACCAAAATCGGCGGCTGAAACGGCGTCGGATGATTTCACTCCAGCAGCGTGAGCTGGGATTGCTACTACGGAGGCCATGGCGATCGCCGCGGCTGCTCCAATCATTAGATGCTTGCGCATTATTCCCCCTTCGGAACTTGCCGTTAGGGTATCCATAAGACTTAACGCCGACTAGGGATTAGTTAAAGATTTAGTTACGTTTGGGTGAACTCTCTGCGTGGCGCGCGCCAGGCTGACGGCCAGCGCGAGCGCAACGGTAATTGGGAGTATCCACCAGTCATGTCCGGCGCTGCCAGCGGCCCATTTAGTAACAAAAAACGTTATAAATACTGTTATCGCCACGGTCCAATCGTCACCAATGACGAAGTCATACCAAAAGAGAGCAAATGCCTTCAGCTTCTCTAGCCAGATCGGCAAGTTTTTCGGTCCAGATGCGCTTTTCTTTGTGGTGCTTTTTCGCGCCTCGCGACGATTGCCTAAAACAGAGCCCATTACTTTCGCATAACCAGTCGAAAGCAATGAAATAAAGAGGACTAGGCACAAAATTGCCCAGTTATCTCCGGGCCAGTGAGCGCCCGAGCCTTCCGCGCCCCAAAATATTCCAAAGGAAGTCAGCAAGATTCCGACCACAAATTTCATCGTGTTTTCTGGAACTTTGGACAGTGGCTTATGGATGACGAAACCTGCCACCACAGTCAGCGCCACCGCAGACAGCGCCGCAATCGATGCCAACCCAACATCTTTCTGAATGGTGCCGAAAGTTAAGACGATAAAGACAATCTCCAGACCTTCTAGGACAACACCTTTGAAAGAAAGAGTGAAGGCGTACCAGTCATCAACGCCGATGCGCGACTCCTTCTTTGCGGCACGGGCGCTCTTCAATTCTTCCTGAAATATCTTCTCTTCATCGTGTAGCGCCTTGTAGCCACTTGCACGCAAGATTGCCTTACGCAGCCACTGCAAGCCAAAAACAAGAAGTAATCCCCCGACAATTATCCGAAGAACTGAAATTGGAGCACGTGAGATAGCTGGCCCAAAGATGGCAATGATGACGGCAAGTAAAGCGAATCCGGCGTAAACGCCTCGGAAAGCAGATTTCCAATCTCGGGCCGTTCCTGCGGCCAAGACAATGGTTAGCGCTTCGACGGCTTCGACGGCCGTGGCGAGAAATACAGAGAGGAAGAGGGCGAAACCGTACATTTATTGCCCTCGTTATCTCGAATCTGCTGCGAATATATTGATTCGCTACTTTACCCCCGTTCCCAGGCTGAATCTTGTCGGCGTAAACCCCGCCTCCAAGTGGGAGGCGGGGTCTGTCGTCTTTTTCTAGTTGATCTCGATCATACGAGGCTTCTTCTCTTCTGGAAGATCGCGCTCGAGGGTGATTCGCAAGATTCCATCGCGAAGTTCGCTGCCATTGACCTTTACGTGATCGGCCAACGCAAAGTTCTGACGGAATTGCCGAGCCGCGATGCCCTTGTAGACGTAAGCAGCCTCACTTGATTCTGCTTGCTCTTCCTTCCGACCCTCAACAATCAACCGATTGTTATTGAGTTCGATCAAGAGCTCCTTCTTGCTAAACCCTGCCACCGCCATTTCAATTTCGTAGGCATGTTCGCCGGTTTGCTTAATGTTGTAGGGAGGATAAGAAGAGGTGCCGCCCATCAGCGAATTTTGGAGTTGCTCAAGCATCCGCCATTCGCGGTCAAAGCCAACCGACCAAGCTTCCAGATTTGGAAAAAGCGACGTAATGGATGGGAGGGTTCCGCCAGCGATGTCATTCTTAACAAGTGTGTATGCCATTTTCTTCTCCTTTATAAGCGAGTTGTTGTCTGTGAACCTCCAGATTTCGGCAGGTTCACCAGTAAAAACATTTCGCATATTCCGGAATATTCCCAACAATTTCCTAAAAATTTAAATTTTTAGGAAATTTTAAGAATTATGGGCACGGCTTTGGAGCTTGGCTCACTAGACGGCCTTCCTCAGCCGTGAGAGCCTCGAGTTATGCGGGGAATGTGGATGCGGTTCTGAATGCCCAAAAAATGGAGCCCCCCGTCAGGATTGAACTGACGACCTTCCGCTTACAAGGCGGATGCTCTACCACTGAGCTAGGGAGGCGCGGATTCGGAGTGAAACCCCGTTCCAGGGCGTAATTATGACACGCTTGAACGAGGGGAATTTCCCCCTAATTGTGCGTGAAATGGATAGTAAGTTGCCCCTATGCGCCTTGGAGTTCTCGATGTTGGATCCAATACCGTTCATTTGCAGGTAGTCGATACCCACCCAGGCGCCCGACCAGTTCCAACTTTTAACTTCAAAGAAGAGCTTCGCCTCACCGATTTCTTAGATAACCAGAACAACATCTCCCCTGAAGGCATTTCGCAATTGCGCTTGTCTATTAAACGAGCGGTAACGCAGGCCAGATCGGTGCAAGTTAAGGAGCTTCTCCCCTTTGCCACTTCCGCCCTTCGGGAAGCGAGTAACGGCGAAGAAATTATCGCGGATATGAATAAAGACTTTGAGATTGATCTTCAAGTTCTCTCGGGCGAAGAGGAAGCCAAACTTACTTTTCTGGCAGCGCGCCGATGGTTTGGCTGGTCTAGTGGACGGTTATTGGTAATCGATATCGGAGGCGGTTCCTTAGAAATTGCGGTCGGAATTGATGAGGCGCCCGAAGTAGCAGTTTCACTTCCACTTGGGGCCGGACGGTTAACCAAGAACCATTTACTGGGTGATCCCCACACCGACAAAAGCATTCGATCTTTACGCGATTCCATCGAATCACAATTAGAAGAAGTATTGCCCGCCTTGGTCCATCATCAAGAAACGGATCGTTCAATAGCAACGAGTAAGACTTTGAGAACGCTGGCACGTTTGTGCGGCGATTGGTTTGGTGGAAACGGCAAGACCATCAAAGTTGATGCTATTCGCAAAATTTCTACAAAATTAGCTGGAATGACTTTGGAAGAGCGCACAAAACTTCCTGGGGTATCTGCTAACCGTGCTCGGCAAATTGTCGCCGGCGCATTTGTGACCGAAAGCGTCATGCGAAATCTAGATCTCGCCGAACTTGAAATTTGCCCATGGGCACTTCGTGAAGGAATTGTCTTGAAATATATGGATTGGATGGAATCCTAAACTTGCGGAGCAAGCAAACGGTCCACTTGCAGTACTTCCTTTTTATTATGGTGAATCACCCATGACTCCCCAGGCAAGAGCTTGGAACCTTCGTATTCAATTTCAACCTTCTTGGTCAGCTTCTCCAACATTTTGGGGAGCACAGGGTTGTGACTGCAGATAAGCAGCGTCTCGCGCTTCTTCATTAATTCCTTTACAAAGTCACGAGATTTCTCTTTGTTCTTTTTAAAGGTGTATTCGCTAATTTCTTGTGCCACTTTCACTTCTATCTTCAAGCTCTTAGCAAGAGCGGCGACAGTGTCGAAGCATCGCACTGCATCAGATGTATATATTTCTTCGAGACCAAAGACTTGGTAAATAGAGAGCATGCGCTTTGCCTGTAACTGGCCAGTGAGGTCGAGAGGACGATCATCATCATCGCCGTCCCACTCTTGTCTGGCAAGAGCTTTGGCGTGGCGCAACATTACAAAGGCACTTGAATCAAACGGGCTTAACAAGAATTTGGCCAAAATCTCTCTATCGCTTTCGCGGGTCGCCTTTTCTATGGCAAGAGAAGTAGACATCCACTCGAGTTGATCAACTTCATCATTCGCCTGAAAAGAATATCCACCTTCGATTGCACGAGCAGACCAATAATGCACCTGCTTCAACCCATCGGGCACAAAATATTCGGTGATGCCAAGGTATGGACCGATGCGAACCGGAAGATTGGTTTCTTCCATCACTTCACGGTAGGCACATGAAATTAAACTTTCACCTATTTCAAGCTTGCCTTTGGGTAATGACCAGTCGTCGTACCGAGGGCGGTGCACAAGCGCAACTTCAATAGAGTCGTCAGCATTTTTTCGCCACACTACGGCTCCGGCTGCGATTACCTGTGGCGTCATCCACGCTCCCGATACCATTGAATTGAGGCTGCGTGTAAATCTTGTAATTTATTTCCTTCGCCATCGAACTGAACGCGTTGCCACTCTCCGGAAGAATCCATGGACCAGTGCGCCATCGTTGGTGAAAGGTAGGTATCTATTGCCCTAATAAGGAGTCGCTTGTGATCGGTCTGAACAATCTTGACCATACTCTCCACTCGACGATCAAGATTTCGATGCATGAGGTCGGCACTACCGATCCAAATCTCATCGTCACCATCATTTGCAAAGTGAATGATGCGCGAATGCTCGAGGAATCGACCTAGAATCGATACTGCGCGAATATTTTCGGAGAGCCCCGGCACGCCTACCCGAACTGCGCAAATACCGCGGACGATTAAATCAATCTGAACTCCAGCTGCCGACGCCTTGTACAGCGCTTCGACAAATTCTTCATCCAGAATGGAATTGAGCTTCATGCGGATGAAGGCAGGTTTACCCGCTTTATGATTTTCAATTTCCTGATCGATGCGATGAAGTAATCCTGAACGCAGCGTTCGGGGCGCAACCAGAATTCGAGCAAAGGAAGTCTGTGGGGCGAAACCCGACAACTGATTAAAAAGTTTGTTGACATCATCACCCAGAACTGGGTCAGCGCTAAGAATTCCGAAATCTTCATAGAGTCGCGCGGTCTTGGGGTTGTAGTTACCAGTGCCCATATGTACGTATCGACGAATGCCCTGCGCCTCTTCACGCACAACCAAAGAGAGCTTCGCATGGGTTTTAAAACCGACTAAACCATATACAACGTGTACGCCAGCGTCCTCGAGCTTTCGAGCCCACCTGACGTTAGCCAATTCATCAAATCTGGCGCGGATTTCTACGACGGCAAGCACTTGTTTGCCAGCTTCGGCAGCCTCTATGAGCGCCTGAACAATCGGCGAATCTCCGGAAGTTCGGTACAAAGTTTGCTTAATGGCCAGCACGTCAGGGTCCGTAGCGGCGGCTTCCAAAAAGCGGACAACAGAGGAGGTGAAGGATTCATATGGATGGTGCAAGATAATTTCTCGTCGGCGAATGGCATCGAAAAAATCATCAGCTGAATCGGGATTAACATCGCGCAGATCCCAGGCAACTTTGTTACTGAAGGCTTCAAACTTTAAATCGGGGCGATCGATATCGGCAATGCGACTCAATCCACTGAGGTCTAGTGGTTCAGAGGAGCGGCTAACATCTTGCGGGCGAATTCCAAGTTCATCCATCAAAGTCTGCAACAGCTCAGATTTGATATCACTGTCGACTTCAAGGCGAACGGGCGGACCAAATTTACGACGAAGTAACTCTTGCTCCATGGACGCTAGCAAGTTTTCCGATTCATCTTCTTCCAACTCTAGATCAGCGTTGCGAGTCAACCGAAAGGTGTAGTAATCCTCGACATGCATTCCAGGGAAAAGTTCTTGCAAATTGGCAATAATGACCTGTTCCAGCGGAATAAAGCGTTTTGCATCGTATTGAGAAGTGCCGATAAATCTCGGAAGATTTGACGGAACTTTTACTCTGGCAAAAAATTCCTGGTCTTCATCAATTTTTTTCACTACAACTGCAAGATTGAGTGAAAGTCCGCTGATGTAGGGAAATGGATGCGATGGGTCCACGGCAAGTGGAGTGAGAACTGGAAAAATCCGCTCGTGGAAAATCTTGTTGACGTAAATTTGTTCTTCGATCGTTAATTGATCCCACTTTGGAATTTCAATGCCCTTTGAGGCTAACGCAGGGATCACACTTTCGTGAAAAGTTTTAGATTGACGAGCCGTGAGCTCCTGGACCTTTTGCGAAATTGCGGTCATCAATTGTGCCGGGGTATAACCAGCGGTATTAGTTTTAGTAATTCCAGCTTCAAGTTTGCGCTTGAGCGTCGCCACCCGAATCATGAAAAAGTCGTCCAAGTTAGAAGTAAAGATTGCGAGGAAGCGGCAACGTTCTAGAACGGGAATTGTTTCGTCTTCGGCCAATTCCAGAACGCGCTCGTTAAAGGCGAGCCAGCTGAGTTCGCGATCAATCAGGCGTTCACGGGGATTTTCCGCAATCGAGTGGGAAGACATGAGGCTATTTTGCTGGAAAAGAGTGAATGAGAGGTAACCAAAGAGTGGATTGCCGTTGAACGAGGGTGGCTACAGCCAGGAAATAGGTTCCTGATGCTTGGATTTTCGACCATCACCAGATGATTTACCGCGAATGCGACGCCATACCCATGGAAGCGCAAAAGTGAAGAACCACCTTACGTCTTTGAGGAAATCAGTGACCGCGGATTCCGGTTGCGCTGCAGGAAGCGGGGTTCGCCAAGCCGGATCGAAAGGTTCACCTAGTTTTTCTAAGACTCCTTGAGATACCCGATAGTGACCGTCTGCATTGAGATGCAAGCGATCAGGGGCTAGGAAGCGGCGATCGGAGAGAAAGAGCGCTTCATTCCACTCAATCAAGATTGCGCCAAGCTCTACTGCAACTCGACGAACATTAATATTGAAATCTTTGAAACGGCTCTCCCAAAGCTCGGCAGTCTTGCCTTTGCCTGTTGCTTTTTCGATAACAGTGAAAAGAATTAGAGTGGCACCGGTTGCAGCAATCTGTTTTGCGCCAACTTCGTAAAGTTTAAATGTGATATCTGGTTGGTATTTAGGTCTCAAAACATCATTGGCACCGGCATGAAAGGAGACAAGAGTTTGCTTTCCTTCAATATACGGAAGCGCGGCTGGAATTTGTTCGGCAATGACTTGCCCCAATAACTTTCCACGAATCGCCAGATTCATATAAGTAAATCCAGGGAAATCTTTAGCCAAGGAATCGGCAACGCGATCGGCCCAACCTCGAAAGTTGCCCTGAATAATTTCATCGCACATTCCCTCGGTCATAGAGTCTCCGAGGGCGATGTAACGAGTGAAGTTAGCCATTAGCTCTTGTTGCGCTCCTGTGCGATCCAATACATAACAACTGCGGTTGCGACGCTGGCGTTCAAGGATTCAACGGTGGACTCCATCGGAATCGAAAGCACTAAATCACACTTTTCACGCACGAGCCTGGAAATACCTTTGCCTTCGGATCCGACAATGAGATAAACAGATTCCTTAGCTAAAGAGAACTTCGGAAGTGTCTCGTCACCTTCGGCATCTAGGCCAACAACGAAAAACCCAGCCTTCTTTGCGTCTTCAATAGATCGCACCATATTGGTGACCTGAGAAATGGGAAGGCGGGCAGCAGCACCAGCTGAAGATTTCCACGCTGAACCAGTCATGGCGGCATTGCGACGCTCGGGGATTACAACGCCATCGGCACCAAAGGCAGCGGCGCTACGAACGATGGCACCGAGGTTGTGCGGATCGGTTACGCCGTCAAGACCAACGATCAACGCTGGTTTTTCAGCTTTTTCCACCAGTTCGCCAAAAGGCTTGTACTGGAAAGGCTTGATAACCAAAGCAATGCCTTGGTGCATAGTCGTGCCGGTCAAGCCATCGAGAACACCGCGAGCGACCTCTTTGATAACTAGATCTTGACGCTTGGCTAACCGAAGCGCTTCTTGCATGCGCTCGTCTATTTCGGCACGTTCGGCAATGAAAAGTTCCTTGGCGGGGATCTTGGCGCGAAGCGCTTCGACCACACTATTGCGACCAGCGACGGCATCGGAGTTGGGTCGCGTCTCGAGTCTGGAGGCCGGACGACGAGTGGTGGGACGTTGTGGAGCGGCGGCAGATTCACGCCTTTTTTTACCAGGACGCATCAACGGGCCAATGTCCAGCGCGGACCTGCAGGAGTGTCTTCAATTATTATTCCTAACTCGAGAATCTGATCGCGGATCGCGTCAGCCGCGGCAAAATCTTTGCGCGCGCGTGCTGCTTCCCGCTGTGCAAGTGCAAGCGAGACCAATCCATCCATTGCAGAAGAATTACTTCCCGCGCCAGACGCAAAAACAGAATCGAAGGGATCGCATCCCAATATATAAAGTGCGCCACGTACTTGTGCAGCGATCGTGCCTAAGGATTGATTGTCCCCTGCCGTGATGGCCGAGTTGCCTTCGCGTACCAAATCAGAAATATCAGCAAGCGCTGTGGGCACGGCTAGATCATCATTCATAGCGGCTGCGAACTTTTCAGAGATCGAAATGTCGGGAGTGCGCTGCAAAATCTCAGAAGCGCGAATTAAGAAACCTTCGATGCGGCGGAAGTTGATAGAATTCTCTTCCAAGGCCTCGAAGGAGAACTCGACCATTGAACGGTAGTGCGCACTTCCGAGGTACCAACGCAACTCAATGGGGCGAACTTTCTTGACGATTTCAGAAACCAAAAGCGAATTACCGAGGGACTTACTCATCTTCTCACCGGATGTAGTAACCCAAGCATTGTGCATCCACACCTTTGCAAAACCCCAGCCAGCAGATTCGGATTGAGCAATCTCATTTTCGTGATGCGGAAAAATTAAATCAAGGCCACCACCGTGAATATCAAATTCGGCTCCAAGATATGCGTGGGCCATGGCCGAGCACTCCAAGTGCCAGCCAGGACGGCCCGCTCCCCACGGAGTTGGCCACGAAGGATCGCCTGGTTTTGCTGCTTTCCAGAGCGCAAAATCGCGTGGATCTTTCTTGAAGGAATCTTCAGAGTCGCCCGTTGATTGCAGGTCATCCAACTTCTGGTTGGAGAGAGTTAGGTAAGACTTTAAGGCGCGAACATCGAGATAGACATCGCCATTGCCGGGCGCATAAGCCGAGCCATTATCGATCAAAGTCTGCATGAGTTCGACCATTTGCGTGATGTGCCCAGTGGCTCGTGGTTCATAGGTGGGCGACTGAACATTGAGTGTTTCATATGCCCAGGCAAAAGCCTTTTCATATTTCATGGCAACTTCCCACCAAGGAATATTTTCGTGAACAGCTTTGTGCAGGATCTTGTCGTCGATATCTGTGACATTTCGAATGAAAGTGACGTCGTAACCCAAATGCGTCAACCATCGTCGCAAAATGTCGAAGTTAACCCCACTGCGAATGTGTCCAATGTGTGGCGCCCCTTGGACGGTTGCCCCACATAGATAAATGCCAACTTTGCCTTCAACCAACGGTTTAAATTCAGAAGTGGTACGAGTCATCGTGTTGTACAACGAAAGTGTCATGGGGCTATCACCAGCGCAGTCGCTGTGACCGAGATTCCTTCACCGCGACCAGTGAAACCCATTCCATCAGTGGTTGTTGCTGAGATCGAAACTGGCGCAGACAAAATCTTTGATAACAATTCTTGCGCCTCCAATCTACGGGGACCAATTTTTGGTTCATTGCCGACAATCACTACTGAAACATTGTTGATTCTGAAATTTTTATCTTCAAGCAGTTGGTGGACATGCGCCAACATTTTCACGCCTGATGCGCCAGCCCACTCGGGTTGATCAATTCCAAAAACCGTACCGACATCACCCATCTGGGTTGCTGAGAGCAGAGCGTCGCAGATCGCGTGAATGGCTGCGTCACCGTCGGAATGTCCGACGAGTCGGCGAGCGCCTAGCCATTCGAGCCCGGCGAGAAGACATGGACCAGCCTCACCATATTGATGCGCATCGATGCCAACGCCAGTTCGAAACTGTGAGATCAATGATCCACACTTTCCACGATCACGCGGAGAGCGGCTGAAACCGAATCCTCTTCCGGGCCCTCAACGCGAACGACGATTTCATCGCCAAATTTCACGCCCAAAGTCATGACGCGCAGGACACTGGCGCCGTCGACTGGGGGGGTTAACTCACCGTTGGCGAGCACCTTAGAGAGAGTAACTTTGCAGCCTGAAGATTTAGCGCTGGAGGCGAAGAGGGCGGCTGGTCTGGCATGCAGGCCAACTGCCGAAGCTGCGGTGGTTCGAAATTCTTTCATGGGGCAATCGTATCTTTACCCAAAGTAGTGTTTAATGTGAACATCTATTCAGGCACTTGCACAAATGTGAAGGTAGAAAATATGACTGCAAATCCGCTCTTGATGGGCCATCCGCTCTCTTCTCCTGAGCATGCCAAGCATGCTCTGCTCTACATGTATCGCATTCGTAAATTTGAAGAGGCGGTAGAAGATCTCTTCGGTCGCGGAATGATGCATGGGACGATGCACTTATCTATCGGGCAGGAAGCTGGTCCTACTGGAGCCTGTTTAGCTCTTCAGATTAACGATCAAATTACCTCCACCCACCGTGGTCACGGACATTGCATTGCCAAAGGTGCTGATCTGACTCGCATGATGGCTGAGCTTTTGGGTAAGAAGATTGGTTATTGCGGCGGCCGAGGCGGATCGATGCATATTGCCGATGCCGAAACCGGAAATCTAGGAGCAAATGGTGTTGTTGGCGGTGGTATCCCCATCGCAGCAGGAGCAGCCCTGGCATCAAAAATGCGCAAGAGCGGAACCGTCGCAGTTTCCTTCTTCGGAGATGGCGCAATGAACGAAGGCGCTTTCCATGAAGCGGCAAATATGGCCGCTATCTGGAAGCTTCCACTCATTCTGTTCTGCGAAAACAATAAGTATGGAATGTCCTCCTCGACCGAAAAAGCATTTAATTTGGAGAACTTGGCTGATCGCGGCCGTGGCTATGGAATTCCCGGCGTGACTGTCGATGGCAATGATGTTGTGGCAGTTTATGAAGCGGCAGAAGCTGCAGTAGCTCGTGCCCGAAATGGCGAAGGCCCGACCTTGATCGAATCCGTCACTTATCGCTGGAAGGGACACTCCCGATCAGATAAGAATCTCTATCGCACTAAAGAAGAGATCGAAGAGTGGAAAGACAAGGATCCGATTCCTAATTTCATTCACAAAGTTTTAGATCGCGGCATCCTCACTCAAGAGCAAGTCGAAGAGATTCAAAAAATTTCCACCGAACAAATTATGCAGGCAGTAAAAGAGGCGGCAGCGGCCGAATCTGCAACCCCAGATGGGCTTCTCGAAGCAGTATTTAAGGCGGTATCAGCATGAGCGATCGTATGTTGACAATGGCAGAAGCTGTTCGCGAAGCCATGGGCATCGCCATGGAAGAACGCGAAGAAGTCTTTATTCTCGGTGAAGATATCGGAATCTACGGTGGCGCATTCGGTGTGACCGGCGATCTTTATCACCGTTTTGGATCAGAGCGCGTTCTCGATACTCCCATTTCAGAACTCGGAATCGTTGGAGCGGCTGTTGGCGCGGCGCTTTCGGGAATGCGTCCCATTGTTGAAATTCAATTCTCTGACTTCACGGCACAGGCCATGGATCAAATTGCAAACCAAGCAGCCAAGATTCACTTCATGCTGGGAGGCGCACTTCACGTTCCACTGGTTCTTCGCACGCCTCAAGGTTCCGGAACTGGCGCGGCCGCACAGCACTCTCAGAACTTAGAGCCGTGGTTTGCCAACGTTCCTGGTCTCAAGGTGGTCGTTCCATCTAACCCCGCCGATGCCAAGGGCCTTTTGCTCTCTGCCATTGATGATCCCAACCCCGTTATTTTCCTTGAGCACAAGTTGCTCTACAAGATTCCTGGTCGCGATCCAGTTCCGGAAGGTGCCATCCGTATTCCACTAGGCGTTTCCAAAGTTGTGCGTACTGGAAAAGATCTCACGATCGTCGCCACCGGCATAATGGTCAATAAGTCATTCGAAGTGGCTGAGAAATTGGCAGCGGAGGGCATTTCGATTGAACTTATTGACCCACGCACTATTTCACCACTTGATACCGCACCAATTTTCGAATCGGTTGAAAAGACTGGTCGCTTGATGGTTGTTCAAGAGGGTCCATCTCATGCTGGCTACATTAACGAAGTAATTGCACAAGTTTCTGGAAGCGCTTCATTTGGAAACTTGATCGCACCGATCAAGCGCCTTGCTGGTATGAATATTCCAATTCCCTACGCTCCACAATTGGAAAAGGTTGCTGTTCCTCAGATTGCAGATATCGAGGCTGCCGCTCGGGAGATTGTGAAGAACTGGCGATGAGTTTTAGATACCCAGTAGTCATGCCGAAGATGAGTATGACCATGGAAACTGGCGAACTCATTCTGTATCACGTGAAGCCCGGCGATCGCGTCAAGTCTGGTCAAGTGCTCTTTGAAGTAATGACCGACAAAATCGATATGGAAGTTGAATCTCCGGCCGATGGCGTGATCGAGCAGCTCGTGGGCGAAATCGGCGTTGCTATTGAAATAGGCAAGCCAGTTTTGATCATGCAGACCGATACCGAGGTTATGTCCTTTGATTTCGGCGGCGATGAACCTCTTCCTGAGGCTCCGGCGCCAGTAGTCGAAACTGTCGCTGTGCAACCTGCCGTTATTGAAGCCCCTGTTGTTGCAGCCCCAGCTCCAGTTGCGCTGCCACCTATGACCAATCCGCAAGAAATTCGTGCAGTCCCTAAGGCTCGCGCTATTGCTGAGGACCGCGGTATAGACCTGCGCACAGTGGCTCCTACCGGACCTGATCACACCATCACCGTAGAAGATGTGGGTGGAAATCGCCTCTCTGATGACCAGATCAAGCGACAAGTAGCAAACAAAGCCTTGATTGCTAAGGGCTTAGAGATGACTCGGTCGATTCCGCAGATCTCGTTCTCGCGAAATGTAAAAAGTGGATCAGTTGATCTAACTTCGGTTATTTCCAACTGGGCCAGGGTTCTGCGCACTCGTCCTGATCTCAATATCTCTCCAAAGGATGGATCCGCGGTTTCGCATGTTGGCGTTGCCGTGATCATCGAATCCAAATACGGCAGTGCCTTGCCAGTATTTAAAGATCCAGATTTGCAGACTCTCTCCGAGCTTGCTGATTTATTTGCGTCGACGGCAAAGTCAGCTCACAATGGCAAAGTGCCACTTGCGATGTTAAGCGGTGCCACGACTGCAATCTTCGATCTGACGAGGTACCAAATGAATTCTTCGGTACCGGTTCTATTTCCCAATCAAGTTACATCTCTCACCATTGGTGAAAACTTTTCAGGAGAAAAGATTATTTCGCTGACCATTGATCTTCGTTATCTCGACTTCTACGATGGCGCCCAATTGCTCGACTCATTAATCTCCGCCCTCTAACGAAAAGAGAACTGCGTGATCGCTTTAAATGGTGTTGCCGCAAGTTCTGGTGCGGCACTCGGGCAATTCTTTCTCTTAACAACGGAGATTCCGCTTTCTTCGCCATCTCCTTCGACTCTCTCCATTGACGAGGAAAAAGCAGCCCTCACCGCCGCGATCGATTTCGTGGGTAAAGATCTCAGCGATCGAGCCGAACGCTCACATGGTGAGTTGCAAGAGATCTTGCTAGCTGTCGGAGAAATTGCTACCGACCCAGCGCTCCTCGAAGAAGCCTTTAACTTCATCGATCAAGGGCACACCGCCAGTTACGCCATCAATCAGGCCACTGACATTTTCAAAGAGTTGCTATTGGCTTCAGGTGGTTATCTCGCCGAGCGCGTCAGCGATGTTGCGAATATTTGTGATCGCCTACTGTGCCGTCTTGGTGGCGTGGAATACCCAGAAATCCCTCATTTTACGGTGCCTACCGTGCTTATTGCGCGCGACCTTTCACCCGCAGATACCACTGATCTGCAATCTGACAAGGTGCTGGCCATTGTTACCGAAGGCGGAGGACCCACCAGTCACACTGCCATCATCGCTCGGTCACGCGGCATTGCTGCTGTCGTTGCTTGCCCGGGAATTGTTGACTACGCCAAATCCCATTACGGCGAAATGATTGGTGTCGATGCAACTACCGGCGAAGTTGTCTTTAGCCCGCCCCTTGAATTGCAATCTCGCCTCATTGCCAAGATCGAAAAAATTCGCCGTCGTCGAGAATCACAAGTCGTCCGGACTTCTTCCGGGTATCAAACACTTGATGGTCGAATCATTCCTATCTACGCCAATATTGGTCGCCAAGAAGATGTGAAGGTTGCACTGGAAGCCGGAGCTGATGGTGTTGGACTTCTACGCACCGAACTTCTGTATCTCGATCGTAAAGATCCGCCAACATTGGAAGAGCAGACACAGATCTACACCGATCTCTTTGCCCCATTCGGAACCAAGAAGGTCGTTATTCGAACACTCGATGCTGGCGCAGATAAGCCGATGGCATTTATTAATTTTGATGACGAACCAAATCCTGCACTTGGCGTTCGCGGTTATCGGACCATTGTCGATCACGAAGACTTACTTCGCATCCAATTGAAAGCAATTGCTGCGGCGGCTCGTCGAACCGAAGCCGATGTCTGGGTTATGGCTCCCATGATCACCTTGCCTGAGGAAGCGCAACGATTCGTCGATATGGCCAAGAGTTATGGAATTAAGACCGCCGGCGTGATGATTGAAGTACCAGCCGCGATCTTCCATGCCGATGAAATCACCAAGATTTGCGATTTCGTATCCATCGGAACTAACGACTTGGGTCAATATCTCCATGCCGCAGACCGCGAATCTGCGCCGCTGGCGGGATTTAACGATCCTTGGCAGCCGGCGCTACTTCGTGCCGTCCATTTAGTTGCCCAAGCTGGGTTAAGGAACAACTGTCCGGTCGGCGTCTGTGGCGAAGCTGCCTCCGATGCCACCTTGGGTTCCATCCTTCTAGGTTTGGGAGTCACCAGCCTGTCCTGCAACGTCTCGACTTTGCGCGATGTAGCTGCTGGCGTAACCGCCCTCAACTTCACTGACATCCAACTGGCCGCGGTCGACGTTTTGGCTGCGAGTACGGCTCAAGCGACCCGAAGTTCGGCTCGAAACCGTCTAGTAAGCCTTGAGGAATTGGGGTTGTAAAAGCCTTGATTTGATTGGTCAAATATGTATAAAAAGTGCAATAAATACTGAAAAAACTTGGGGAATGTGCTTGAAACCACACCCTTCGGTGCAGCACACTAAGCAAAATGTTCAATGACTGAACGGATGTGACGATAGTGAAACAACGAGAGACGGAGC
>CANBRH010000015.1 GCA_947371865.1 Actinomycetota bacterium | reverse complement strand
GACGAATAACTACGGGGTAGTTCAATTCCCCAACTGCTCGGAAACATTCCTCCATGGAGTGACATATTCGCGAGCGGGCTGACTCTCCCCCAACTTTTTCAACAATTCCTTTGAAAACTTCGCGATCTTCGCCGCGCTTAATCGCTGGAATATCTGCGCCAATTAATCGAGTTCCATATTTCTCAAGTAGACCATTCTCAAATAGCCCCATAGCAGCATTGAGAGCAGTTTGACCGCCCAGCGTGGCTAGAACCGCAGATGGTCGCTCCTTGGCGAGAATCTTTTCAATTATTTCGGTAGTGATTGGTTCAATGTACGTGGCATCTGCAAACTCGGGATCAGTCATGATTGTCGCGGGATTGGAGTTGATCAGGATGACCCGAATCCCCTCTTCCTTGAGGACCCGGCAGGCTTGAGTTCCGGAATAATCGAACTCACAAGCTTGTCCAATGACGATTGGACCGCTTCCAATAACCAGAACACTTTCGATAGAAGTATCTCTAGGCATGAGTGCCTACATGCTTTGCACGAGAGGAACGCATGAGATCCATGAAGTGATCAAAGAGGTATTGAGCATCGTGCGGTCCAGCCGCAGCCTCGGGGTGATATTGCACGCTAAATACCGGCAATTCGATTAATTCCAATCCTTCAACTACACCGTCATTGAGACAGATGTGGCTCACATACCCGGCTCCATAAACTGTTGAAAAGTTATTCTCGATAGGCGCCTTGACCGCAAATCCGTGATTGTGAGCGGTGATTTCGACAACACCTGACTTAATATTCTTTACTGGCTGGTTGATCCCGCGATGACCGAAGGGCAACTTAAACGTTTCAAATCCCAATGCTCTTCCTAGAATTTGATGTCCAAAACAGATGCCAAATATCGGAACGCCTTTCAATAACAGATCCCGCACAAGTTGCACCACATCATTCATGGTCGAAGGATCTCCGGGGCCGTTAGAAAGAAAGACGCCATCAGGATTAAGCGCCTCGATTTCTTCCAATGTGGAATGTAGTGGAAGTACGTGAACTTGCGCTCCTCGAGCGGCAAGGTATCGGGGGGTCGCGGCCTTGATGCCGAGATCGATGGCTGCGACCACAAATTCAGTTTTTACTCCAACGGGCGGATTCACTATGTAGGGACGCTGAGTAGAGACATCAGCAGCAAGAAATGCACCATTCATTTGCGGAGAGCGTCTTACTCTGACAACCATTTCGTCTCGGGTGAGATCCATATTTGAGAAGATGCCGACTCGCATCGCCCCGCGATCGCGTAAATGGCGGGTAATGGCACGAGTGTCAACGCTTTTGATGCCAACCACCCCGGCCTCAATGAGGGAACTTTCCAAGGATTGCTGTGAACGCCAGTTGCTGGGTGATGGAGAGGGATTTCGAACTACAAAACCAGATACCCAGATACGCAAAGACTCCTCATCTTCTTGATTCATTCCAGTATTTCCAACATGCGGGGCCGTCATGATGACAATTTGTTTGTAATAGGAAGGGTCTGTCAGGGTTTCCTGATATCCGGTCATCCCAGTCGAGAAAACTGCCTCTCCAAAAGTTTCCCCTTGTGCTGCCCAGGACTCACCTTCGAAGATTGCACCATCATCTAGTACTAAAAACGCCTTAGTCATTCACTCTCTCATTCACGATGCCATTGTCCAAAACTAATGTACCTGCAAAGAAGACATGGGTAACAACTCCATGGAGTTCCATGCCGTGGAAAGGATTGTTTTTGCTTTTAGAGAGGCTGGAAGTGCGATCTACCGTATACGTCGCATTGGAATCTACGATTGTAAGATTTGCAACGCTGCCAGCGGTAATGGGCTGGCCATGTTCGGTATAACCTGCAATACCAGCCGGAGAGATCGACATCCGCTGAGCAAGTTGTTCCCAGGACAGCAAGCCCGTTTTCACCATGGTGGTAATGACGACAGAGAGCGCTGTCTCCAATCCCAACATTCCAAAGGCTGCCGATTGCCACTCACACTCTTTATCCTCAGTCGGATGTGGGGCATGATCCGTGGCTACAACGTCGATTGTTCCATCTGCAAGTCCTGCTCGAAGCGCCAGAACATCTGACGCAGACCGCAATGGCGGATTCACTTTAAATACTGGGTCATAGCTTCGGACGCTTTCGTCTGTTAACAAAAGATGATGTGGAGTCACCTCTGCTGTTACTTGAACCCCTCGCGATTTGGCCCAACGTACAAGTTCGACGCCGCCGGCAGTTGTTAGATGGCAAATATGCAGCCGGCTTTGAACGTGTTCGGCCAAAAGCAAATCTCGAGCAATAATGGCTTCTTCAGCGATAGCCGGCCACCCCGTAAGTCCAAGGACCGATGAAACAGCACCTTCGTTCATCTGCGCCCCCTCTGTAAGCCTTGGCTCCTGAGCATGCTGGGCAATAATTCCGTTAAAGCTTTTAACATATTCAAGCGCTCGGCGCATGACCAGCGGATCGTGAACACATTTGCCATCGTCGCTGAAGATACGAACTCGCGCGACCGATTCAGCCATGGCACCAAGTTCTGCAAGTTTTTCTCCGTTAAGACCTTCGGTTACGGCACCGATCGGAAAGACATCACACAGTCCAGCTTCTTGGCCGAGGCGAAATACCTGTTCAACGACACCGGCTGTATCGGCAACAGGGTGAGTGTTTGCCATAGCGGAAACCGCGGTATAGCCACCCTTAACTGCCGCACGAGAACCTGATGCGACAGTTTCAGAATCCTCCCTACCTGGCTCGCGCAGGTGAGTATGCAGATCTACTAAGCCAGGCAATACATAAGAAGAACCGACATCGAACGTGCGATCAGCAGTGGATTGTATATTCGGTGCAACCTGCGCAATGAGTCGGCCTTCGATCAAAATATCCACTATTTCGCCAGATGGCAGCATTGCGTTTTTTAACAATAAACTCATAATGTAGTTTCCGATCCGCTATGGAGTGGGACTCCACCTAGCAAGGTATACAGAACAGCCATTCGTATAAGTACGCCGTTAGCCACTTGTTCCAGAACAACGGAATTTTCGGCATCGGCACTCTCGGAGGAAATTTCAAGTCCGCGATTCATTGGCCCGGGGTGCATCACTATGGCCGTTTGTTGTAGATGTGCCAGCCGAACATTTGTAAGTCCGAAGGCTTTTGAATACTCACGGGCAGAGGGAAAAAAGAAGTTACTCATTCGTTCCTGCTGGACTCGGAGCATCATGACAACATCCATGCTTGGAATTACTCGATCGAGATCGTAAGAACGTGAAGCCAGCCACGACTCGACGCCAACGGGCAAGAGCGTCGGCGGAGCAACCAAAGTTACTTCAGCCCCGAGCTTGGTGAGTAAGAGCACATTGCTGCGAGCCACCCGCGAGTGCAATATATCCCCCACAATTGCAACCTTTAAACCGGAAAGGTCTCCGTCCATGTTGGGAAAATGTTGGCGGATCGTCAACGCATCTAAGAGCGCTTGAGTAGGGTGTTCATGAGTTCCATCGCCTGCATTTATCACGGCAGCAGAAATCCAGCCAGAGTCAGCCAATCGCTGAGCTGCTCCGGATGCAGAATGCCGAATGACGACCGCGTCTGCGCCGATGGCTTGCAAGGTCTGCGCCGTATCTTTAAGGCTCTCACCTTTGCTGACGCTCGAGCCCTTCGCCGAAAAGTTAATAACATCGGCTGAGAGTCTTTTAGCCGCGGTTTCAAAGGAAATGCGCGTTCGAGTTGAATCCTCAAAGAAGAGATTGACAACTGTTCGGCCGCGCAGCGTAGGTAATTTCTTCATGGGGCCGTCGGAAATCTTTCCAAGTTCCTCGGCGGTATTGAGAATTGCGATTGCTTCAGCTTTGTTCAGGTCTTCCACTGACAGCAGGTGAGAATTCATCTACTTACCCCCAGTGATTTCAACCAGATCTTCGCCATCCACTTCATGCAAACACACACGCACATTTTCAGAGGCAGATGTCGGCAAATTCTTACCTACATAGTCGGCCCGTATGGGAAGTTGACGGTGTCCACGATCTACCAAGACCGCTAATTGAACAGTTCGGGGTCGACCCATATCCCCCAGAGCATCAAGTGCAGCACGAATAGTTCGTCCTGAGAAGAGCACATCGTCGACCAGGATAATATCGCGCCCTTCGATCCCGCCAGATGGAAGGAGAGAACCCATCAAAGGTTTAGGCGCAATAAGGCGAAGATCGTCGCGATGGAGCGTCGTATCGATTGTCCCGACCGGAGGCGCGGTCTCAATACCCGCCAAATAAGCCGCGATTCGATCGGCTAAAAAAGCACCACGCGTCGGTATACCCATCAGGGTTACATTGGCAAGACCATGATTGTGTTCAACTATTTCGTGAGAAATGCGCTTCAGCGCGCGAGCGATGTCGCCAGAATCTAAAACAGTACTCATTTAAGCTCCTTTGCCGCCTCACTGGACGGGTCGTTAAAGGATTACTGGAAGAGATTAGCACCTGTGGATAGCGCCAGGGGCCGGATGGCTAGGGTGACTAACCTAGGAATTGTGACTTTCCACAACTCCGCCCTTGATTCGCCTGACGTTATGTCGATAATCGGCTCCAATCTGCGGAAAGTGCGTAAGAGCCAGGGCTTGACTCTCCAACAGGTCGAAGCGAAGTCGCGAGGGGCTTGGAAAGCAGTTGTGGTCGGTTCGTACGAACGCAACGATCGATCGCTATCTCTCAAGAAGGCGATCGAGTTGGCCGAGTTTTATCAAGTTCCGATAGATCAACTTTTGGGACTTTCTCGGCCAGCACCGATCAGCGATACCGGCCCCCGAACGGTTTTAGACCTCCGCCGATTACATGCCTATACCAAGCACTTCGACGATCTCACAATGGTCTCCCATTTCGCGGCGCTCATCTGCGCCAAACGAAAAGACTGGAATGGGGAAGTACTTTCGCTGCGCCAATCCGATCAAACCACGTTGGCGCTTCTTGCACTTACTTCTGAGGCTGAAATTCTCAAGAAATTACATTCGGCTCAAGTGCTTTTCGCCTTGAGCGACCAACTAAATTAAGGATTCTTTGAGAGCTGAGATTCGGCCTAAGACCCCATTGATATAAGACGACGAATCCACCGTAGAAATGTCTTCGGCTATCTCGACCGCTTCGTTTATTACAATCTGATCAGCTAATTCTGGCTCGTAGAGCAATTCATATATGGCGACTCGTAAAATATTGCGGTCCAAGGCCGGCATGCGGTCCATGTCCCAACCTTGCGCATAAGTAGTAATGATTTCATCGATCTTTCGTTGATGATCAACTACGCCAGACACTAAGTGATTGGCGTACTCGCCCTCGGAGAGTTCGACCGGTGGCCTAGATTCGACTAACGCCTTGGGGTCGATTTTCTTTATCTCTGCTTCATAAAGGAAATCGACTGCACGTTTGCGCGCCTTGCGACGTGCTGACATTAGTTAGCGCGACCGAGATATGCCCCGTTGCGAGTATCAACCAGGATCTTTTCATCTTGCTTAATGAAGAGTGGAACTTGAATGGAAACACCGGTCTCCAAAGTTGCAGGCTTGGTTCCCCCAGAGGAACGGTCTCCTTGAAGACCAGGTTCAGTGTAAGTAATTGTCATTTCAACCGATGCTGGAAGTTCGATGAAAAGTGGGTTTCCTTCATGGATGCCAACAATTGCGTCGCAGTTCTCAAGCATGTAATCGGCGGAATCGCCAACGGTCGCGGCTGAGATATTGATCTGGTCATAAGTCTTGGAATCCATAAAGACGAAGTCTTCGCCATCTTTATACAAGAACTGCATGTCTCGCTTTTCAAGAATTGCAACATCCACTTTGACGCCAGCGTTAAAGGTGCGATCTACGACCTTGCCAGAGAGGACGGACTTGAGCTTGGTGCGAACAAAAGCTGGGCCTTTTCCCGGCTTGACGTGCTGGAATTCGACAACATTCCAGAGCTGACCATCGATATCTAGGGTCATGCCATTCTTCAGGTCATTGGTCGTTGCCATGATTAATCCATCTCATCTCGTGAAAATTGGGCGTTTCAGCGCTCTGTTTAGAGCCCGAAAGTTCAGGCTCTAAGGATACCTGAGGAATTTGGAACTTCCCTACTTGATCAGCCTGGCCAAGGCGAGGAGCGCAAGACGATAGGAATCTGGACCAAAGCCAGCGATAGTCCCGGTGGCAATTCCAGAAATGACCGAGGTATGTCGGAATTCCTCTCGGGCTAGCGGATTTGATAGGTGGACTTCAATGACGGGTGACTTCACGAGCTCAGCAGCGTCACGAATAGCATAGGAATAATGCGTGAATGCAGCTGGATTGATCACAACCGGAAGTTGACTATCCGCAGCTTCATGTAGCCACTGAATCATCTGACTTTCACTATCTGTCTGACGGACGTCGGCATTGAAGCCCAACTCTGCTGCCTCAGCTGTGATAAAGGTGATCAAATCAGGAAATGTCATCGACCCATATATTGAGGAATCCCGCAAATCGAGTCTGGCCAAATTTGGGCCATTGAGTACCAGGATCTTCATATTGAAATCCTTTCATATATCTCGGCCAAGTGTTCATCTTTAACATCTTCAAACCACTGCGGTGAACCGATTTCGGAAATTCCGATGAATCTCAATCCGCTCGATCGCGCCTTCTTATCGGAGCGCATAAATTCTAAAAGCTCGGACCACCTGTGTTTCGGATAGGAGACAGGCAGACCGAATTTATCGAGCAGATCTCGATGGGTGGAGACAATCGCGCCATTCAACCCGGCCAGAGATTTGCTTAATTCAGCTGCAAAAACTAGTCCGACCGCTACTGCTTCACCATGGCGCCAGGCGAAATCCTCGGATCTCTCGATGGCATGACCCAAGGTGTGGCCGTAATTGAGGATCTCGCGCAATCTGCCCTCCTTAAAATCGGCAGAAACGACGTGAGCCTTCACCGCGACGCTCAAGGCGATTAGCTCTTTGGCATGGGCACGAGCGTCAGCTAGCGATTCGCAGGACGCAAGAATTTCAATAATCTCCTGACTGGCAATGAAACCAGTTTTGATTACTTCAGCAAGACCGGCGGCGAAATCACGGTCGCTTAAAGTTGTGAGAAAAGCCAGATCGATATATACGGCACTTGGCGAGTGGAACGAACCAATGAGATTCTTTCCTGCAGGTGTATTGATGCCAGTCTTGCCACCGATCGCCGCATCTACTGCCGCAGCCAGCGTCGTTGGAAAAGCGAACCATTCGATCCCGCGTAACCACGTGGCAGCTGCAAACCCTGAAAGGTCGGTAGTCGCACCGCCGCCAATAGCCACCACTGCATCCTTGCGACCAAACTTCTGCTCTGCCAATATTGTCCACACTTGCTCAAGGCTTGGCAATGTTTTCGCTTCTTCACCGTCAGGCACCACATGCAAAAATACATTGGAGGCGGATTGAGCAATTTTTTCTAGATTGAAAAGTGAAATCACCATTTGCGGTGCGACGACAAGCACTTTATCGAATCGCCCAGTGATCTTACGCAATTCATCCTGCCAATTAATTCCAATGTGTACGTCATATGCACGTTCGCTAGTGACGTGGATATCAATCATGCGCGGCTCCGATCAAATCGGCAATTTCCAGGGCAACTTCGGCAGCCTTCTTGTGATCAGTCACGACTCGATACGAAGCCAGCGCTTCATAAATCGGACGTCGCTTCTCCATGAGGGCCAACCATTGTTGGCGCGGATTAATTAAGAGAAGTGGTCGGTCCTTATTGAATCCGACACGAGGTGCTGCTTGCGAAATAGAAACGTCAAGAAAAATGATCGAACTTTGGGATGCCGCGACTAATTTCTGGCTTTGGGGATTCAAGATCGCTCCTCCCCCAAGAGAGAGGACACCTGCTTTCGTCTGAAGACATTCAGCAAGTATCTGCGCCTCTAGGGAACGAAAAGCCTCTTCGCCATCTTCGACAAATATTTCGGAGATCTTCTTACCCGAACGTTCTTCGATCAAGGTGTCGGTATCGGTATAGGTAACTTTCAATAACTTACCCAGCGCCTTGCCCACGGAAGACTTCCCAGCCCCGGGCGGCCCTATCAAAATGAAATCTGGCATTACTTAATCTCGAGGGTTGCCATGTAACTCAGGAAATTGCGACGTGTTTCACCAACGCTGTCGCCCCCAAACTTCTCCACAACAGCATCAGCAAGTACGAGTGCAGCCATGGCTTCACCAACGATTCCGGCTGCCGGAACGGCACAAACATCTGAGCGTTGATTGATAGCTTTAGCAGGTTCACCGGTTGCCACATCGATTGTGTCCAGAGCACGCGGAACTGTCGAGATCGGCTTCATGGCAATTCGCACCCGCAGGATTTCGCCATTGGACATGCCACCTTCGGTGCCGCCAGCGCGATCGGTACGTCGAACTATCTTCCCTGTAGCATCTTTCTCAATCTCATCGTGAGCAACAGAGCCACGTCGCGTTGCGGTAAGAAAGCCGTCACCTATCTCTACGCCCTTGATAGCTTGAATTCCCATCATCGCCCCAGCTAATTTGGCATCTAATCTCTTATCCCAATGAGTATGTGAGCCCAATCCAGGTGGTAGATCAAAGGCCATTATTTCAATGACTCCGCCAAGAGTATCTCCGGCAGCGTGCGCAGATTCAATTTCTGAAACCATGGCCGCGCTGGCATCTGCGTAAGCACAGCGCACTGGATCAGCATCGATGCGCTCCTTATCGGAAAATTGTGGAACAAGTGCATCCTCATCAACTTTGGCATTTCCAATTGAGATGACGTGACTCATAATGGTTATTCCAACACTTTGTTGGAGAAAGGCTCGAGCAAGCGCACCTAGCGCTACTCGGGCGGCCGTCTCTCGGGCGCTGGCACGCTCAAGAATCGGTCTGGCATCGGTAAATGAATATTTCTGCATTCCCACCAAATCGGCGTGACCCGGTCGTGGCCTGGTAAGTGGAGCATTTCGTGCCAGTGAAGCTAACTCGGCTGGGTCTACGACATCGACGGCCATAACTTTTTCCCACTTGGGCCATTCCGAATTGGCGATTTCAATGGCAATGGGACCACCTTGGGTTACCCCGTGGCGTACGCCGCCTTGGATAGAAACCGCGTCAGCTTCAAAAGTTTGACGCGCTCCACGCCCAAATCCCAGACGACGCCGGCGAAGGTCAGCATCAATATCGGAGGTCGATATTTCCACATGCGCGGGTAAACCTTCGAGAATCGCAGTCAGGGCTGGTCCATGAGACTCCCCTGCAGTTAGCCAACGAAGCATGCCATCCCTTTCAAGCCGTGGGTAAGTATTTTTACAATTTCGAAATTTTTCCTGATTAAGCGTGCCTATTGTCTCAGAAAGCGGTCCGACCTCGCTCCACTTCAATCGCTTGATTCAATACTTTTCGCATGACCGTTAGGTCAAATTCTCGTTCGCTCATCAGGCTAATCTGATCCAGAGCCTGTTCGACCAAAAGATCCAAGCCATTGATAACGTGGCCGCCCAAACGATGCCATTCGCCGGCAATTTGCGTAGGCCATGGATTGTATAAAACATCAAAAAAGGTCCCCTGTGTCTTCGCCAATGCCGTGGATAGAACATCGCTGGCCCCAGCTGGAACTGTTGAAACCACAAGATCAAAGTTGTTGAGATCGGGGTTGAAGGGTCGCAAGGCTAATTTGCTGGTGAGCGCACTCTCTCGTAGAAGTTCGAATTTCGCGGGATTGCGCAGCGCTACAGCGATGGTCTCTACCGTTCCATCGAGAGCGGCGATAGCCGCCCGCGCTGTCGCGCCGCCGCCAAGCACACAGACCGAAGAGTAACTAATTGTCGCGAAAATCCGTCGAAAGGCTAAGAAGTCCGTTGAGGTTCCAAGCCAGTTATCGTTCCGGCGAAATAATGTATTTACGGAATTAATTCGACGGGCGGTCAAATCAATGTCGATTCCTTCGGTATTAACCCGCTCTTTCAAAGGCATGGTGAGCGAAAATCCAGTCCATCCTTCGTGATGAGCGTGAGCAAAAAATCGCGGAAAGTCGGCTTCGGGCATCTCTAATGCCTCGTACGTTCCAACAACACCCAAGAATTCATAAGCGGCACGGTGGAGTCTCGGTGAAAGGCTGTGTGCGATGGGTGAACCAAGTACTGCGCACCGCATCATTTGAATGCTCCTGCGGCCAAGTTCTTATGAAAGAGCGCTTCCCACCCGCCAAACTCAGAGAAACTCCTCGTGAATCGTGTGTCACCAGGTTTAACCGTGATGAAATAGATCCAGTTGCCCTCTGCTGGATGTAAAGCAGCATCGATGGCCGCTAGTCCGGGATTAGAAATCGGGGTTGGTGGCAATCCCACATTTCTGTAGGTGTTGTAGGGGGAATCTATTTGCGTACTTGCAGTAGAGAGAGCTATCTGCCCGCGTAAATTAGCGGCGAACTGCACCGTTGAATTGAGCTGTAATGGCATTTCGATCGCCAAACGATTTAGGATTACTCTCGCAATTTTTGCAAAATCAGAATTATCGCCTTCTACTTGAATCATAGAAGCGATTATCAACATTTGGTACGAATCGTATTTCTGGAATCCTTTGTCCAGCTGGGAAGAATGTAAAATCTCTCGAAAACGTGCCGCCATCGACGCAATAGCTGCTTGCGTCGAGGTCCCTTGTGCAAAAGAATATTGAGCTGGGAATAGCATCCCTTCAAGCGATGACTTGGAGTTTGCTATTGGGGGTTTTACTGACTTCCAGGATGAGAATTTACTCTTTGAAATTGAAGAATTGCTGGTTAAAAGTGCCAACACATCGGAAAGTGTCGAACCTTCTTTGACATTAACTAATCCCACAATTCGCTTTGCATCAAGCATTTGCTCGAGGGCGTCCTTAGCGGTGAGGTGTGTGTTAATGCGATGCGTACCCGGTGCAATCGACCTAGAGCGAAGATCTGCTATGGCGACTTTTAAGAAACTACTTGTTGTTTTGACAACCGCTGCGTTCTTTAAAGTAACTGCAATTTCGGAGCCACTTTGACCGTTGGCGATCTGCACGGTTGTCTCAGCTCCAGGTTTCCCGGCTGGAAAATCATCGCTTCCCCCGGTTACGAGAACTCCCACGCCGGCCGCCAATACCAAAACAAACAACACGGATATACGTAAGCGAACTTTCTTTGTCATCGACTTCATTCTTGTAATCCGTGAATACGGCCGCTCAACTTCTCCTGCTGAAGAGCAGACTCAAGGATGGCGACTGCCGCAATGGCATCGACTTTATTTCTTGAGGATTTGGCATTGCGACCAGAACTGTGCAGATCCTTCAGAGCAGACACGGTTGTTAATCGTTCATCAATAGAATATATCGGTAGGTCAGTTAAGGTCTTAAGCAGGTCTATGAATTCAAGTGCCGCATCACTTTTTTCACTTGATCGACCCGAAAGATGTTTCGGATCCCCAACGACCAGATAAATTGGATCAACGTCAGAAATTATCTCTGCTATTTTGTCAGATAACTCTTCGTCAGTTGCTGCCAAAGTTTGGAGTGGTGAGGCCAAGATCCCATGCACATCGGACGCGGCGACTCCGATCCGAACCGTGCCGAAGTCGAAGGCAAGTCGGCGCCCGGCTCTCATGTCGGCTACTTAACAACAGAGGTGATCAGTTGAGTAATCTCAGATAAAGCTGCGGCAATGGCGGACATATTCGCGCCGCCGCCCTGAGCGAAATCATCACGCCCACCGCCGCCGCCGCCCAAAATTACCGAGCCAGCTTTGACTAGCGCACCAGCCTTGATTCCCAATGTATTTGCTTCTTCGCTAACGGCAACAACTAATGTGGCGCGTTCCTCACCTTTGGAAATAAGTACGACAACTCCCGAGCGTAATTTTGCTCGTAGGCTCGTAGCGATTTGTCTCAAGTCATCAACGGAGACGCCGGCTGTTAATTCAGCAGATATCACTTCAAGGCTTCCAATGTGAGATTTAGTGGTGAGGAGCGAATCTGCAGCCTGAAGTGCTTTGGCTGAATGAAGCGCGGAAAGTTCTTTCTCGATGACCTTCATGCGCTCGAGCATGGAATTGATTCGACCAGGGAGCTCTTCATTCTTTGAAACTTTGACTAATTCAGTGAGGGAATTCAAAAGTACATGTTCTCGAGCAAGAAAATCGAAAGCGTCGTGACCAACTAGCGCCTCTACTCGCCGAACCCCCGCCCCAATCGAAGACTCGGACATAAGTTTGACCAGACCGAGTTGTGCAGAAGAAGAGACGTGAGTACCACCGCAAAGTTCGTGAGCCCAGTCGCCCACGCTGACTACACGGACTCGATCGCCGTACTTTTCGCCGAAGAGGGCCATAGCGCCCATGGCTTTTGCTTCTGGTTGGCTCATAACCTGCGCACGAACCGTAAGATTTTCTAAGAGCATGGAGTTAACACGCGATTCGACATCGTGAAGTACCGAAGCCGGTACCGCACCGTTTGCGGGGAAATCAAAACGGAACCTGCCTGGGGCATTCTCGGAACCTGCCTGAGTGGCTCCTTCACCAAGTGCCTCGCGAAAAGCTTTATGGACCATATGTGTTGCAGTATGGGCGCGCGAAATCGCCAAACGCCGTTCGCGATCAATTCGTGCAAAGACGGCCGATCCTTTTTCTACATGACCAGAAGTGACTCGGCCACGGTGAATGTAGAGACCTGGAACTGGACTTTGTACTTCGTCAATTTCAACGAAGGCTCCATTTGCCAAAGTAATCGTTCCGCCGTCAGCAAGTTGCCCACCCGCCTCGGAGTAGAACGGCGTGCGATCTAAAACGATTTCAATATCTTCATCTGGCCCAACTTCTTGGACTGCGATCCCATCCACCAACAGTGCATTAATAGTTGATTCGGATTCAATGTTCTCGTAGCCAATGAAATTGGTCGCACCAACTTCGTCAATAATCGCTCGATATTGGCTGAGATCAGTATGTCCGGTCTTCTTAGCTCGGGCATCAGCCTTAGCTCGGTCCTTCTGCTCTTTCATCAACTTGCGGAAACCATCTTCATCTACAGCAAGTTTGATTTCAGATGCCATCTCCAGGGTCAAATCAAATGGAAATCCATATGTATCGTGTAGTTTAAATACGGTATCGCCGGAGAGCCGTGAAGACTTCTCCTTTGTTGCTTGCGCTGCAGCGAGATCGAAGATTTGGGTACCGCTCTTGAGCGTCTGGAGAAATGACTCTTCTTCGGCAGCCGAAACTGCTTTGATTCGAGCCTGATCTGCAATCAATTCTGGGTATTGGGCACCCATCGCATCGATCGAAGCATCAATGAGTTCAACAATCGTCGGCTCGTGAGCGCCCAAAATGCGCATATTTCGAATAGTGCGTCGCATCATTCGACGCAATACGTAACCGCGTCCTTCGTTTCCTGGCAAGACGCCATCGCCGATAAGCATCATGGCAGTGCGCGCATGGTCTGCGACTACACGCAAATCAACATCACTCTTTGCGTTCTGACCGTACTTCACGCCGGTTAGGATGGATGCGCGGTTGAGAATCTGCATCGTGGTATCGATTTCATAAATATTCTCGACACCTTGTAGCAGGGCGGCGGTTCGTTCCAGGCCTAAACCAGTGTCAATATTCTTGGCAGGAAGTTCTCCGACAATGGGGAAATCATCTTTTGTTCCGCCTTGACCGCGAACGTTCTGCATAAAGACAAGGTTCCAGACTTCAAGGTAACGATCCTCATCGGCGACCGGTCCGCCATCCTTTCCATAATCTGGACCACGATCATAATAAATCTCTGAGCAGGGACCGCACGGGCCAGGAATACCCATCGACCAAAAGTTATCGGCCATTCCACGCCGTTGAATACGTTCGCGTGGCACTCCGATTTTATGATGCCAAATATCTGCGGCCTCATCATCGTTCTGATAAACCGTGACCCAGAGTCTTTCTTCGGGAAAACCGTATCCACCATCTGAAATGGGTTTAGTTAAAAGTTCCCAGGCGAGTGCAATCGCGCCTTCTTTAAAATAGTCTCCAAAAGAGAAGTTGCCGCACATCTGGAAAAAAGATGCATGCCGAGTGGTCTTTCCAACTTCATCGATATCCAAAGTTCGGACACATTTTTGGACAGAAGTGGCACGGATGAAGGGTGGCTTTACTTCCCCAAGGAAATAAGGCTTGAAAGGCACCATGCCAGCATTAACGAGAAGCAGGTTGGGATCATCGGCAATTAACGATGCTGAAGGCACGACCGTATGTGTGAGCTGTTGGCTGTTGCCTGATTCAAAGAACCGAAGCCACCGCTCACGAATTTCTGCGGAATTCACTTTTGTTACTCGGACTCCTCTGAAGAGCGACGCTTAGTGCCCTTTTTGGGCTTGCTCGCATTCTTCTTCATTTGCGCGGCACCGAGGAGCATGCCTGCGGCCTTCATAGCCATGTTGTTCTTGTCCATAAACGAGCCAGTAGCAGCGGTGATCTTTTCGGTCAGATCTTCGGCTGACTTAGAAATGCGATTGATGCTGTGTAGGGGGCCATTGACCAGCGTGACTGTAGTGGTGACTTCCTCCAGCAACGGAGTGGTTTCGTCGGTGATGGCCTTGAGGCTGGCTTTGGCCTCATCGACTAGACGTCCCAGTCGCACTACGGCATATGCAATCGCCACTGCGATTATCGCCAAAGACGAGGCAGCGATGATGGTTGCAATTCCTCCAGGACCCATAGTTACAGCCTACCTGAAATCAATCCGTTCTCGAGGCACCAAAAAGCGGTATAGACATGTCAGGCTTCTCGTGCGCCTTGTGGGCTCGTAGTGCTGCTTCGTGATAACGCTCGATGAGATCCACATTTTCACTCTTGGAGTAAGGGTGGCCATCAACGAGGGGACCAACTCCCCCTTCCATCACGGCAATAACATCTTCACCGGATAGGGTTTTATGGGTCTCCAGTGCATGCGCTAGAGAGAGCACCTTGCCCCTATTGGCGACCAGGATTTCTTCCGCTTTGTCGAGCAAAGTTGAGAGGTTATCTTCGATCCGATCAGACAAGGCTCGACGTAACTCCTTCACGCCGTCATCTTTTGGCTTTCCTCCGCCACCCGGAGCCCCAACTTCAAATCTGCGATTGGATGCATGAGATGAAACGGTAGATCCCATTCCCCAGTGACCTTCCATGAAGCTGGCGATAGTTGTTGCACTTTCTAAGTCGCCAGAAACGCCCGAGGAATTGTCGCCGTCGAAGAAGAGTCGTTCTCCCGCCAGGCTGGCCAGCGAGACCAAGATGTCGGCTTCGTATTCAGTACGCCACCTCGTGAACTGGTCATCAGGCGGAATGCTGGCCACCATTCCTAGGTAATCAGATCCTTTTTCAATGGTAGCTAAATCAATAGACATATGTTGACGCACCAAATAGGCCATGACTCCATGGCAAGCCTCATGAACTGCGACGGCGTGACGCTCTCGCTCAATGTATTCAACATCTTCTGCTGGTCCAAGCTCTTTAAACTGTTTTGCCCGAATGATATCTGCCCAAGAAATGGAATCGCGTCCATGACGGATTGCCATAATCAAGGCTTCATTAATCGTGTCTTTGATGGTGGCACCAGTTGCATACGGCGTGATTGTCGCCAACTTATCGATCTCTTCATTCGTCAAAGAGTGCGAAACTTTAGCGAGGTAACCTTCATACGTTCGCACGCGTCCAGCCTTGCTGGGATATCCCACGCGATACATACGATCGATTCGACCCGGACGCAAAAGCGCTTCATCTAGCGCCTCGGGCATATTCGTAGCCATAACCACTAAAATTCGATACTTCGGCGGGTTCTTGGGTCTCATTCCCAAAGTGCGTCGAACAATTCGATTGAAGAAACCGCGAGGTTTTTTCAACCCAGATAATTCGGTCAACAACGCCTGCAGCGTTCCCATTCCTGCTCCGCCGCCACCCATCGCTGTTCCCGCTACAAAGGCATCGTGTTTGAGGTGTGCTTGGGTTACCAAAGCGGATGCTGGTTCGGAGAGATAGTTGCCACCGTGGCAAGGGGTACTAAAGATCGAGCTTTCGCTACTAAATCGGCCTGCGGTGGTGAAAATACCTCGATTGCCCAGTGCGTCAGCTTCATCAAAAAAAACGACAACGCCACCATATCTCAAGGCTAATTTCCGAAGTTTTCTAAAAAGACCTTTGACTTTGAGAACGCCAACTCCGAAAAACATATTATTAAATGCGCCCGGATCGACGAATACGAATGGCTTACCGGTTTCACCAGCCATTGATTCGGCCATGAGCGTCTTTCCCGTGCCGGGAGGTCCCCATAAGAGAATTCCACCAGGTACGTATCCGCCGTGCTTCTCTATATCTTCCGGTGACTCCAGGAATAACAAGTTTTCGCGAATGCGATTAAGTACATGATCTTGGCCCCACACATCGGAGAACCTTGTCCGGATGTCGTCGGGGAAATAGGTATCAATTCCGCCTCGACTGAGGAACCAAAACATGGCTGCGAATTGAATGATGACAAAGAAAACACCAAAAAGAAGTTGTGCCAACATGGGCAGCGCACTCCACAGTGCTTTCGGTGCCAAGAAGAGAGCACGAATAGGAGTCTCCTTATAAATAGCACCGAGCACAATTGCCAAAAGGGCTATGTTAAGAATGATCTTGACTACTCGGGAAAGCCGGTAGCGATTCCAGTCGCTGAATCTGTGGATCACGTTATCTACGGTTGCAAAATACTTCTGCCAAATCCCATGGTACGGAGCAGCAATCTCGGCAGCCAAGAAATGAAGTTGACGTAAGACTTCTAAACCGAAGAGCGCAAAGAGCCACCAGCGCTTGTGGAATCCATCGATGACTGCATCATGGATATTGAGTAGCGGGTTATCCGCCATCTCTGCCCACATAAGCACTACGAAGACAATGGTGAAGAAAATGAGAAACTTAACTCGATCGTAAAAGGAAAGATGAATGCGGGTCTTTCGATCAGTGTCTCTCGGACGACTTGATTCGGTCATCGGGTACCTCTCACGGTGAAGGAGTCGGCGATCTTGTTAAGAATGGTCAAATTTTTGTTATAGCAGGCAGTGGTGCAGCGAACAATTAACACATAGATAGTCGAGCGATCATCTGAAACGAGCGCCGTTTGATTAATGGTTTGCGCTGATTTTCCCTTTTCGGTAAAACTGTAGGTGGTGCGAACTCCGCGAGCAATCTTTTGTACTACTTCACGATCATCAAGAACATCTAAAAGCGGTGCGGTGGAATCCGTGCCAGATGCCCACGTCGTGATGGGCACGATGATATTTCGAAGTGAATTGTAGGAAACGACTCCCACCTCATCCGGAAGTAAGGAACGAACCCGCACGTAGACAAGGGGACTCGTGGGCGCTGCCAAATTAAGTACTTCTTCAGCACCGTAGTGCGAACTGGGGGTGAAAGCTTCTTGCCACAGCACAGATGCCGCGCGATCGGCCGCGCCGGTTGCGGTGGACTGACGCTCTCGCTCGCCAATCGATGTGCCTGAAATCAAATGCCATGTATATGGCACGGTAAAATACACACCCTCTTTTTTGTCCGCGGCATACTTTTGGCTAGGCGTGCCACAACTCGTGAGCAACGTTGCAGAAGCTATCCCAGCAAGTACATACAGAAGAGGCTTGGCGAATTTCACGCTCGCGATTCTGCCCTATTTAAAGCGGTTTTTCAGGCTTGAAATCCACGCCTGCCTCACGCCGCTGGGGTGCAGTGATGGGGGTGGGTGCGCCCGTAAGTGGGTCTCCCCCACTAGCCGTCTTTGGAAAGGCAATGACTTCTCGGATGGACTCGGCCCCCGCTAATAACGCGCAGAGTCGATCTAAACCCAGGGCAATTCCACCGTGTGGAGGTGGTCCAAAGTTAAAGGCTTCAAGTAAGAATCCAAATTTGGATTCCGCTTCAGCTGGGCTAAGGCCAATAACGTCAAAGACGCGCTTTTGCATTTCGCGTTGGTGAATACGGATTGATCCACCGCCAATTTCACTGCCATTCAGCACAATGTCATATGCATAAGCCAGAGCAGATCCAGGGTCAGAATCGAAGGTCCTTGCGAACTCCGGCTTTGGTCCCGTGAAGGGGTGATGCACGGCAGTCCAGCCACTATCAGGGTTGGTGTTGTCCACAAGTTCGAACATCGGAGCGTCGACTACCCAGAGAAAGGCCCAGGCGCTCTGATCGATGAGATTTAACCGGCGACCGATTTCCAATCGAACTGCACCTAAAAGGTTAAGTGAATCGCTGCGATTTCCAGCGGCGAAGAAAATGGCGTCCCCTGGTTTGGCACCTACGAGTTCGGCTATTCCTGCCGATTCAAATTCGCTTAAGTTCTTAGCAACGGGACCACCAAGAGCGCCATCAGCGGCAATAAGAATATAGGCCAAACCTTTGGCTCCACGCGCTTTCGCCCACTCCTGCCAGGCATCGAGGTCGCGCCGTGCTGAACTTGCGCCACCAGGCATAACGACCGCACCTACATACTCGGCTTGGAAAACTCGGAAAGAGGTATCAGCAAAAAAAGTTGTGGCATCGGTGAGCTCTAACCCAAAACGTAGATCCGGTTTATCTGAACCGAATCGACGCATCGCCTCGTGGTAAGTCATGTGCGGAATTGGCAAAGGGATGTTGTAGCCGACTACTTTTTGGAAAACTTCTGAAAGAATCTTTTCGGCGACTGCCAAGATATCTGCTTGATCTATGAAGGACATCTCAATATCAAGTTGGGTGAATTCGGGTTGCCGATCTGCTCGGAAATCTTCATCTCGGAAGCAACGCGCGATCTGGTAGTAACGCTCCATGCCGGCCACCATCAATAACTGCTTAAAGAGTTGGGGGGATTGCGGCAACGCGTACCAACTGCCTGGTTGGAGACGAACGGGCACTAAGAAATCTCTAGCCCCTTCTGGGGTTGAACGGGTGAGGTAAGGAGTTTCAATTTCTAGAAAATCCTCGGCATCCATCACCGAACGAATCGCGGAAGTAACTTTGGAGCGCAGACGTAAGTTCTTGGCTGGTCCTTCACGACGCAAATCAAGATAGCGATACTTCAAACGGACTTCTTCGCTGATAGTGGAGAGATCGCCACTATCTACAGGAAAAGGCAGCGGGGCAGCTTCGCTGAGAACTTCCAGGCTTTCGCAGACGATTTCAATTTCACCTGTGGGGATCGCTAAATTTTCATTTCCTGAAGGGCGCGCGGACACGACGCCAGTCATCAGAATGCAATACTCGGCGCGCAAGGAACCAGCCAAATTCTCATCGTGAATGACGACCTGAACTGCGCCGGTTGCATCACGCAGATCAATAAATGCCACTCCGCCGTGATCGCGTCTGCGCGCAACCCATCCAGCCAAGGTGACCTGTGTACCCGCATCGCTCTTGCGTAGGGCTCCCGCAGAATGTGTTCTTAACATCGTCCTATTTCACTGCCTTTTCTTCGGTTAGTTGAGCGTTCATGCTTAAAAAGAGTCGAGAAAGTCTGCGATAGCTGTTATTGCTAACGTCTGGCTCTCCCCCGTTTCCATCTCTTTAATAGAAATTTGGCCGCTGGCGACTTCATCTTCGCCAATGACAAGTGAGAATCTGGCACCACTCTTGTCGGCTGCCTTCATCGCACCCTTTAGGGCACGATCGCCATAAGACATATCGATATTAAATCCTTCACTGCGCAAACTGTTAACGAGTCCAGATGCAACGAATTTAGATTCGGTGCCTAATGCGATGACAAAGAGGTCTAGGCCATCGGAGTCCAGAAGTTCAAGTTCTTCGGCTTCGCAAGCGAGCAAGATGCGATCCAACCCCATACCGAAACCAATACCAGAAAGGTCAGCCCCGCCGAGCTGGCGCATCAACCCGTCGTAACGCCCACCTCCACCAATTGCCGATTGAGCACCTAACTTTTCATGAACAAATTCAAAGGTTGTACCCGTGTAATAGTCGAGACCTCGAACCAGAGATGTGTTGAGTCGATACTCGATTCCGTACGAATCCAGAAGAGCACAAACTCGATCAAAATGAGTGCGACTTTCTGCGGAAAGATAATCAATGAGTAATGGAGCCTTCGACATTTGAATCTTGATCTCTTCACGTTTGTCGTCAAATAAGCGCAAGGGGTTTATTGCCGCTTTGGTGCGCGTTGCCTCATCCATATTCATTTTTGCGATGAAAGCATCGAGATCGACGCGATGAGCCGCACGTGAGGCAGCGTCGCCGAGGGAAGTTATTTCCAATCGATAATCTTTCAATCCCAATGCTTTCAAACCGCGATCTGCGACCGCTATAACTTCTGCGTCAATCTCAGGATCGTTGAGACCAATCGCTTCAATGCCTAATTGGTAAAATTGGCGATAACGCCCGGCTTGCGGCCGTTCGGCCCGGAAAAAAGCGCCTGTGTACCAAAGCTTGACCGGGAGCTGACCACGATCGAGCCCATGCTCGATAACCGCACGCATTACTCCAGCCGTACCTTCCGGGCGAAGGGTGATAGATCGACCACCGCGATCTTCAAAGGTGTACATCTCCTTGGTAACCACATCAGTGGTCTCTCCGACGCCGCGCGCAAAGAGCTCGGTATCTTCAAAAACTGGCAGTTCGGCTAATTGATAACCCGCGGAGACAGCCGCAGTAGTAAGAGTCTGACGAACGTAGTCGAAAGCCACCGAGCGACCAGGTAAGTACTCACTGACGCCTTTCGGGGCTTGAAATTTCATAATCTCTTTCCGTTCAAGAAGTTTTCCCGCAAGAACGGGTTACTTTTACGCTCGCGGCCAATTGTAGTTTGAGGTCCGTGTCCAGGAAGCACAATTAGCTCATCTGGCTGCGTGAGAACTTTATTTCGCAAAGTTGAAATCATGGCCGCACTCGAACCCATAGGGAGGTCGGTGCGCCCGATGGCACCTTGAAAAAGTACATCGCCGGAGATCAAATGGGTGTCATCAACCCCAAACATGACTGAACCTCGGGTATGGCCTGGCGAATGGTGAATAGAAAGAGCGATACCTGCAATATCGAGCGTTTGGCCATCCGTGACCTCAGTGACTATCTGGGGCTCAAAGAATTCGGATATTCCAAAGGTGGCCATGATGTGGGAGCTCTCTCCTCCTGGAGTGAGCGCTCGCCACGGATCTTTTAAGAGCACGCGATCTGAAGGGTGTATCAGGGCGGGAATCCCATAGTGATCTGCCAAGGGGACCACCGAGAAGGTGTGATCGAGATGGCCATGCGTTACCAATGCCGCGACGGGCTTGAGATTATGTCGATTTACGGCGCTCCGGATGAGATCCTGCATGGGTGGGGTATTGCCTATGCCTGGATCGACGATAAGGCACTCATTTGCCCGCGCTCTAGCAATAATCCAGCAATTGGTCGCGAAATAGGGAGCCACGACGTTTTCGATCAGCACAAATACCCAACTTTCCCGTACTAGTGGGTTCAGGGTACCTTTAACCCCCGTTCAACCCTTCCACGCTGGACACACAACGGAAACTCGCCTATTCGGGTGAGCAACGCGCAACTTAAGAGGAGCAATCATGGAAATCAATCCAACTGACGTAGCCGGCTTAACCAACGTAGTCGACCAAGCGCATTCTGCCGATATAGCTTCTGCCACACCAGGAAGTTCGTCAGTCTCTGCAGCTTCAGCGTTAATTGGAGATCCCTCTCAGTTCGGCCGTGTTGCCGACGATGGAATTGTTTATGTGAAAACTTCAGATGGTGAACGCGCGGTCGGTTCTTATCCCGGCAAGAGCGCCGAAGAAGCACTTGCTTATTTTGTTCGTAAGTTCGAGGCGTTGGCCTCGGAAGTTGCCTTACTTGCCGCCCGCATCAAAAGCGGAGCGATGGTGCCTTCTGATGCTGCCGCAGCTGTCTCAAAGTTACGCGAGCAAGTTGCAAACCTCAATGGCGTTGGCGACCTAGCGACATTGGCCGCCTCGGTCGATCAGATTCCATCCCTTATCGAGGATCATCGCGCCGCCTATCAAGAGCGCAAAGAGATCGAGAACGCGATCAAAGAAGCCAAACGCGCGCAAGCCGGCGAAGCTAAGGAAAAGATTGTCGCTGAAGCCGAATCCTTGGCTCTTTCCGAAAACTGGAAAGCAACTGGCGAAAGACTTAAAGTTTTGTTGGACGAGTGGAAAGCCGCGCCACGTCTAGATAAGAAGACCGATGCCGATTTCTGGAAACGATTCTCCGCTTCTCGCAATAAATTTGATAAGCGCCGTCGGACCCATTTTGCATCGCTGGAAGCAACTCAATCCGAGGTCGCTGAGAAGAAAGAAGCAATCGTTAAAGAAGCCGAACTCCTTGCGACTTCCAAGGAGTGGCTGGCAACGGCTCGTCGCTACAAAGAACTCATGGATCTTTGGAAGGCATCCGGGCGAGGCAAGCCATCAACTGATACAAAGTTGTGGGCAAGATTTAAGGCCAGCCAAGATCAATTCTTTGCTGCAAAAAATGCAGACCTCGATCGGCGCACAGAAAGCATGGCAGCTAACTTGGTCAAGCGAG
>CANBRH010000014.1 GCA_947371865.1 Actinomycetota bacterium | reverse complement strand
CAAAGGCATCACGAATCATGATTTGGTCGATATAAAGTGGATTGCAGATAGATATGAAATCCCGGGGGAGAGATATGCATTATTTGCAATGATTCGCGGTGATGCCTCTGATGGCTTGCCCGGGGTTCGCGGAATAGGTGAGAAAGGGGCGGCAATAATTGCAAATGCATTCACCTCTATTGAAGATGCGCTTGCTGCTGCCCATGAAGGCGATGAACGTCTCACGCCAAATTTACGCAAGAAATTGATTGAGGGAACTGATTACATTGCCATCGCCCCAAAGCTGGTGCATTGCGCTCTGGACGTCGCTTTACCGAAAATCGACACTTCTATGCCAACTCGACCTAAATCATTGGATGAGATTTACCAATATCAAAATGATTATGGGCTTGGGGCAAGCGTCGATCGAATGATTGCGGCCCTGAAATGGTGAAGAAATACCTGATTATCATTCCGACCTACAACGAGTCGGAAAGCATCGTCGACCTGCTGCAGCGAATTGAAAAGTTTTGCGCTGGGCGAGAACCAGGCTCAATCTCCGTACTCGTCGTTGACGACAACTCCCCGGATCTGACCGCAGATTTAGTTGAGTCGCTTGGGATGGAAAATGTCGACATTTTGCGTAGGCCGGGAAAAGGCGGTCTGGGACCTGCCTATCTGGCGGGATTCACCTGGGGCTTAGCCCGCAATTTTGATTTCTTTCTCGAGATGGATGCTGACGGCAGTCACTTACCCGAAGATTTGCCTGAAATGTTGTCGGCAAGTCAACGATGCGATCTGGTCATCGGGTCGCGATGGGTTCCAGGTGGAAGGGTCATCAATTGGCCAAAATCGAGGCAAGCGATCTCCAAGATGGGCACTTGGTATGCCGGAAGCGCCCTTCATCTGCCGTATAAGGACTTAACCAGCGGCTTTCGAGTCTTTTCTCGAGCTGCATTAACCGCACTGCCATTTGCCCAGATTCAGACCCGTGGATATGGCTTTCAAGTTGAGATGGCAATGCGCGTCCACGATTTAGGATTCACTATTGTTGAAGTTCCTATAACTTTTGTAGAACGAGCAGCCGGCAGGTCGAAGATGACCAAAGAGATCGTCTTTGAGGCGTGGAAAATGGTCACCATATGGGGAATTCAACGCATCTTCCAGCGTAAGTAAATCGCCGATAATCTACATTATGTTAACTAAAACCATTCTGGATGAGATCTGCCCTCTTCCGTTCTAACTGATTAGTTGATAGCCAATTCCGATATCGGCAGACAAGAACAGACCAAATTGCGGTCGCCATAGACCCCATCGATACGTCCAGTGGTTGGCCAATATTTACCCATATGTCCAATTTCGACATCGTTTCCAGCCGGAAAAGCGCCGATTTCGCGTGAGTATTTGCGCTCCCAATCAGCCCGAACCAAGTCGGCGCTGGTGTGCGGGGCGAAGTGCAATGGAGATTCTTCGGCAGTGAGCTCACCGTGCTCGATATCTGCAATCTCGGCACGAATGGCGACCATTGCTTGAATAAATCGATCGAGTTCTCGGATATCTTCTGATTCGGTCGGTTCAATCATCAACGTGCCAGATACTGGGAAACTGACCGTCGGTGCGTGGAAGCCATGATCCATGAGGCGCTTTGCTACATCATCGACCGTTACGCCGGTGCGCTTGGTGATCTCGCGCAGATCGATAATGCACTCGTGGGCGATGAAGCCATGCTTACCCTTGTAAAGAACTGGGAAGTGTGGATCTAGTTTTGCCGCCAAATAGTTTGCCGAAAGAATGGCCACTTCGGTAGCGCGCTTGAGTCCTTCTCCCCCCATCATGCGGATGTAACTCCACGAGATCGGCAAAATACTGGCTGATCCAAAAGGAGCCGAACTCACGGGTCCTGGGCCAGTTGCCGGTCCTGCGGTGGCATCCAAAGGATGGTTAGGGAGGTAAGGAGCCAAGTGAGCCCGAGAAATAACTGGGCCTACGCCTGGTCCTCCCCCGCCATGAGGGATACAAAATGTCTTATGTAAATTCAGGTGCGAAACGTCGGCACCAAATTTGCCAGGTTGAGCCAATCCGACAAGCGCGTTGAGGTTTGCGCCATCGACATAAACCTGACCGCCAGCCTCGTGAATCAGGGCGCATATCTCGCTAATGGCTTCTTCGAAAACACCATGTGTCGATGGATAAGTAACCATCAATGCTGCTAACGATCCTGCATACTGATCAATCTTGGCGCGGAGGTCGTCCAAGCTGACATTGCCCTCGTCATCGCAGGCGACGACCACGACTTTCATACCGGCCATAACAGCGCTGGCTGCATTTGTGCCATGCGCGCTAGAGGGAATTAAGCAGATATCTCGATCTGTCTGGCCTTGTGCATCTAAGTAGTTGCGAATTGCCAAGAGCCCGGCGAATTCACCTTGCGATCCAGCATTCGGTTGCAGTGAGACTGCATCGTATCCCGTGATTTTAATGAGCCATTCAGAAAGTTCGGAAATTACTTCACGGATGCCTACGCTCTGATTAATCGGAGCGAAAGGATGCAAAGTAGAGAACTCTGCCCACGTGATGGGAATCATCTCGGTAGTTGCATTTAATTTCATCGTGCATGATCCCAGAGGAATCATCGTCCGATCTAGACCTAAATCGCGATCTGAAAGCGATCTTATGTAGCGAAGCATCGACGTTTCAGAATGATAAGTATTAAAAATAGGGTGGGTGAGAAATTCCGTAGATCGACTCTGGGTCTTAGAGAATTCAGCTTCGGTCTTTTCGCCGTTCCATTGAAGTCCAAATACCTCCATCAATGAAGCAAATGATGCATCTGTAATGGTTTCGTCAAAACTTACTCCGACCGAAGTTTCGCCGAGTATGCGAACATTAAATCCGGCTGAACGAGCCAAGCTTGCCAATTCTTGCGCTTTCACTCCGTGCAAAGTTACAGTGTCAAAAATATCTTGTGATGTCGTTTCAATGCCTGACTTATTCACGAGCGCATTAAACGTGGTCGCATAACCATGAGTGCGCCGTGCAATTGCGGCTAATCCTTGGGGGCCATGCCAGACTGCATAGAAAGCCGAAATAACGGCAAGTAAAACTTGTGCGGTACAAATATTAGAAGTCGCCTTATCGCGTCGGATATGTTGTTCGCGTGTCTGTAGCGCCAATCGGAATGCAGGATTTCCGTGTACATCAATACTCTGTCCGACTAGGCGTCCCGGGATCGATCGCTCGAGACCTTTACGAACCGACATAAATCCAGCGTGCGGTCCGCCAAAGCCCATCGGAACACCAAAACGTTGAGCTGATCCAACGGCAACATCTGCGCCCCACTCCCCTGGTGATTTCAGCAAAGTCAACGCCAGAAGATCGGCAGTTAGGATTGCCAAAGCGTTCTGCTCGTGCAACCAAGAAATTGCGCTAGAAGGATCCTGAATATCACCTTCAGTTCCAATCGAAGCAATCACTGCTCCGAAAATAGGTTTACCGACAGCTGCCAGCGATTTCGCATCCATAGCAGAATCAACTACTTCAATCTTCAATGGCTTCGCGCGCGTTTTAATAACCGCCGAGATATGGGGATGCAACTTGGCATCAATGGCCAACACCGCCTCATCACCACCACTCCAAACGCGACGAGCTAACGTCATCGCTTCGGCAGCAGCTGTAGCCTCATCGAGCATCGAGGCATTGGCGATCGGAAGACCGGTGAGATCTGAAACTGCAGTCTGAAATGCAAAAATTGCTTCCAAGCGTCCTTGGCTGATCTCTGGTTGATACGGTGTGTATGCGGTGTACCAAGCGGGATTTTCCAATACATTGCGAAGAACTACTGGCGGAGTAATAGTTCCGTAATAACCGGTACCAATGAGAGAATGAAAAACTTGATTGCGATCGGCTTTAGCGCGCAATTCTGCCAATGCATCCACTTCACTTAATGCTTCGGGTAGAGCGGAGGCAAGCGTGTGAGTCATGGCAATGTTTGCTGGAACGACTTGGGAGATGAAGGAATCAAGCGAAGTTGCCCCAAGTTCTGACAACATAAATTCGATCTGCGAGGTATCTGGACCAATGTGACGGTCCTCAAAACGCGAGCGAATTTCAGCCATTACGGTCCCCTTGCTGTGAAAACCTATTCCGTGCGAATAGGTGTCGTCACTAGTTCAAGTACTAGTTCATCATGCAGTATGGGGAAAGGATAAAGAAATTTAGGCGCCTTTGCGCTTTCTACGCTGGGCTAACTCGTCGTTACTTGCACCACTTGTCGTGAGCGATCCGTCATGGGCGCTTTCACCCTGCAGAGTGGCCAAGGTACCTTCGACTTCACTCCACACCCGCCCAATCGCAATTCCGAAGACGCCTTGACCGCCTTGAAGAAGATCGATGATGTCATCTGCGCTGGAGCACTCGTAGATAGATGCTCCGTCGCTCATCAGAGTGATGCGCTCGAGATCTGATACGCCGCGAATACGCAGGTGATCTACGGCGGAACGAATATTTTGAAGTGAGACTCCGGTATCTAACAAGCGCTTAACAATTTTCAGAACCAGAATGTCGCGAAATCCGTAGAGGCGTTGCGAGCCCGAACCACTCGCTGGCTGGATGCTCGGCTCGACTAATCCAGTCCGCGCCCAGTAATCCAATTGTCGGTAAGTGATTCCAGCAGCAACGCATGCCGTTGCACCGCGATAGCCAATCTCGGAAGTGAAGCCCGAGGAGCTTGAGGAACCCGATTCCATCTCTGACATATGCGCTCGCTTCTTTGGGGAAAGATCCTTGCGGATGGCTAAAGACTAGGTTCCGGGTTGGCCCAGGGCAACGACCGACACGCAAAACTCTAAAGTTAAAGTAAAGAGTTACCCAGCAAAATCCTCGGGATTGATGTGATCTAGGAACTCAATAAATTTCTCTACCTCATCATCAGCCTGATCTGGTATCTCAATCCCAGCGCTCTCCAGTAACGCTTCACTGGCAAAGATGGGTGCCGCGCTTCGCAGCGCCAGAGCAATGGCATCACTGGGGCGAGAGGAAAGCCGCTCCCCCGCCGCAAAATGGAGTTCAGCGTAAAAAATGCCATCCCTGAGCTCGGTTAACTTCACCGAGGCAATTTTTGAGCCCAAAACTTCCACCGCAGAAATAAATAGGTCGTGGGTGAGCGGGCGAGGCGGAGACATATCCTGCTGCGCGAACGCAATTGAAGTTGCCTCGACAGCGCCAATCCAAATCGGTAAATATCTAACTCCGTCTGACTCCTTGAGCAGGACGATGGGTTGATTGGAGGGCATCTCTACCCGTACTCCGATTACTTCAACTGCCTTGAAGGCGCTCACGTTGAACCGATCTACCGAAGGCGTTGTAAGCCGGCGCGAACCAGGGCGGCATGCAGGCGAACGGATAGTGAAGCCAGTTCTCGCTGAACTTCCTCAGCACGAGCTTTGGCATCCGAGCTCTTTTGGCGCAGTAAGGGCGTGATCACTTGCTCGACCAATCCAACTTCACGATCGGCAGCACTCTTGAAAGATCGAAGATGTCTGGCTTCAATGCCAAATGCCGCTATTTCTGCCACAGCTTTGGCAACCGAAAGGCTATCTCCGTCGTAGTGGCGACCCCGCAGCGCAATCAGGCCGTATGCCTCAAGTTCTTGAAGTTGGCCATCTTCTAATCCCGAAGCTTGCAGCAACTCATCGCGAGAGAGCCTTAGATCATTCTCTTCAGCAAAATTTCCCGGTGCAAATTCGCCATCTACCGTTGCCAATCGTGGCGCAGCTATTCCACCTGGCGCAGCCGCTGGTTCCAATCCGCGATCCAAAGCATCGAGATTGTCCTTAATGACGCGTAGCGGCAAATATTGATCTCGTTGCGCTTGCAAGACATAACGAAGTCGTTCAAGATCGGTATTCGTGAATTTGCGATACCCAGAAGGGGTGCGTTGTGGGTCAATCAATCCCTCCGACTCCAGGAATCGGATCTTACTGATGGTGATATCTGGAAAATCGCCACGTAACTTGCTCAGAACTTCGCCGATGCTGAGATAGGCCCGTGCTGGAACGCTCATTTACTGCCCCTCTTTCACAAAAAATGTGAGTTTATATTTCCCAATTTGAATCTCATCGCCCTGTTGCAAATCGCCCTGAGTAGTTGCTATGCCATTGAGGTAGGTCCCGTTCAGGCTCGACTGATCAACGACTCGATATCCAGTCCCAATTGCATGCTCGACTCGCGCATGTTTGCGCGACACTGTGACATCATCGAGGAATATCTCGCTGTCGACTTCTCGGCCGATTGTGGTCGCGCCAATATTAAGAAGGAATCTGGAACCTTTGCTCGGTCCAGAAAGTACCAAAAGCATTGCCGAACCTTCCGGCAGAGCTGAGATAACAGCCAATTCTTCTTCGGAGAGCGCATCTAGAGAGTGAAAACCTTCCGAAACCGGCCTGAGGGAAGAAAGATGGATCGTGCTCGTGAGTTCTGAGGCGGGAACGGCAGGCTGATTGCTCACAATAACCCCCAATGCCATAGGCCAAATGCTTAACCTAGATGAAAGATCTAGGTGTAAAACCTAGAGTTGAACTTGAGGATGACACTATGCGAGGTGAAGGCGTGCGGTCAAGCGCCGCTTCTCTGACTCCGAGGCGTTGCTTCCCATAAAAGGTAGAGCCCCGGCTCTTGATGTGCGCCTGAAACTAAGCGGTTAGTGCTCCGTATGCATCGGCGCTCATGAGATCAGTCGCGGGCGCCGAAATCTGGATCTCGGCAATCCAGCCAGATCCGTAAGGATCGCTATTGATTGCTTCGGGGGCAGAATCTAGGTCGGAATTGACCGCCACGATCGTCCCGGTCACGGGTGCAAAAATCTCTGAAACGCTCTTGGTGGATTCCACCTCACCACACACGCTGCCAGCAGTAACGCTCTCGCCCACCTTTGGCAGCTGGATGTAAACGATGTCGCCCAAGGCATCTTGCGCAAAATCAGTGATGCCGACCCTAACGATGTTCTCACCCGTTGTTTCGGCTACCCATTCATGTTCCTTGGTGTACTGCAAATTGCTCGGTACTGATGACATCGATCTCTTCTCCTGCTCTAGTGCGCGGTGGTCTGAAAAAGTCTAGTGGGCAACGAGGCCCTTCCACGAGTACTGGATCGCCGTGATGAGATACAGACCAATCCCCCAAATGGCAAAACTCCAACCTAAGACCAGCGCGACTCTTCCTAAGCCGTGATCTGATTTCACCAGCAAGAGCGGGAAGGCGTAGAGCAAATTAAAGGTTGCAGCTTTTCCTAGAAATGTGACAACGAAGACTGACCCACCGCGGGCCTTCACCACCAGCAGCACGAGTGCCAGCCACAAGTCGCGTCCTAATAGAAGCGCCACAACCCACCAGGGAATGAAATTTCGTACCGCAAGAGAGATGACTGTGGCCGCAATGTATGCGCGGTCAATCGCCGGATCCATAATCGCGCCGAGTTTTGATTCTTGATGAAGTGCACGCGCAACTTTTCCATCGAGATAATCAGTGGCTGCTCCCGCCATAAGCACCACCAAACTCGCTAATGGTCGATGTTGGACTAGGAAAAGCCAAAGAAATAATGGGATTCCAAAAGCGCGAAGCAGAGTTAAGAAATTAGGAATCGTTAACACGCGATTGGCAGATGCGTTGGAATCGATGATCATCATCCTCTCGCCAGAACATACTGCTAAAAAAACCGTCGGGACGACAGGATTTGAACCTGCGACACCCAGACCCCCAGCCTGGTGCGCTACCAAGCTGCGCTACGTCCCGGAAGTGCGAATATTACTCCCGCTCTTTGACCTTTACTGCTACTTCAACTGGTGAACCTTGGAAACCAAATTCTTCACGAATTCGACGTTCAATGAATCGTCGATATGAAGGTTCGATCCAATCACTGGAGAAGATAACAAATTTTGGCGGACAAATGGCTGCCTGCGTAGCAAATCGGATTTTTGGCTGCTTGCCACTTCGGACCGGTGGTGGCGTAGCGGCGACGAGTGCGCCCAAGAAAGAATTGAGCTTTGCCGTGGGTACGCGCTTCTCCCAACTCCCCAGAGCGGTACGTAGTGCCGGCGCTAGGCGATCTCGATGCCAACCGGTTTTTGCTGAAAGATTTATCCGCTGAGCCCAGGGATATCGTTCCAGCTGTCGTTCCATTTCGCGTTCCAGTTTGATTTGACGATCCTCATCGACCATATCCCACTTGTTCATTACTAGGACGAGAGCTCGCCCTGCTTCTTCTGCCATGGTCACTATTCGAATGTCTTGCTCGGTGAGAGGCGCAGATGCATCCAACACGATCACGGCGACTTCGGCGCGATCTAAGGCAGAGGCGGTGCGTAGTGAGGCGTAATAATCAGTTCCGCTGTCTTGATGGGCTCGGCGCCTGATGCCGGCCGTATCAATAAAGCGCCAGGTATTTCCACCAATCTCAATGAGTTCATCAACTGGATCACGCGTTGTACCTGCCGCATCATCGACGAGCACCCGCGATTCGCCAGCAAGCACGTTGAGCAAACTTGATTTACCAACATTGGGACGTCCAACAAGAGCAATTCTACGGAAGCCATCATCGGCTTGTTCCGAACCAACTTCTGGCAATTCTTTCACCAAGAGGTCGAGAAGATCGCCCGCACCTCGTCCGTGTAATGCTGAGACAAATCGAGGTTCGCCCAATCCCAAATTCCAGAGCGAGTGCGCATACGTCTCTTCATTTGGTCCATCGACTTTATTCGCAGCGAGGATGATTTTCTTTTTCGATCGTCGCAGCAGATCAACCAAGGAACTGTCTTCATCCAGAGCGCCCACTTGGGCATCGATGACGAACATGATGACATCTGCCTCTGAGATGGCCATCTCTGCTCCAGCAGTAATTTTTTCAGAAATTCCCTCGGGACTTACTTCCCATCCACCAGTATCGATCAGGATGAAACGACGTCCATTCCATTCGGCCTGATATTTAACGCGATCGCGAGTGACGCCAGGGGTATCTTCAACAATCGCCTCGCGCCGACCTATCATGCGATTGACCAAAGTGGATTTACCAACGTTAGGGCGTCCAATGACTGCAACGGTAGGCAATCCCAAAAGGTTGCGATGTTCTAGCCAATTCCAAATCAAATCTACGACTTCATCCAAATCCAAAGCCGTGGAATCGAGCTCCATGGCATCTTCTGCCGGACGGAGTGGAGAAATCTTTCGTGTTGAATCAACACGGTCGCGCGAATCTAGTGCGCTGGCAACTTCGGAGGTGGCGTTTTCTAAATTAAGTTCACGTTCGCGGCGCACTGCCCGCTCTTCCAGGTTTGCGTAGAGGAATATTTTCATATCAGCGTCGGGCACAACCACGGTACCGATGTCGCGACCTTCGACAACAATTCCGGCAGTGGATTCATCAATGATCGAACGTTGCAGATCGACGAGGAAATCGCGGATCTCTGGCAACTGGCTCAGTTGACTGACATTGTCAGTGACCCGAGCGCTACGAATTTCTTGTGAGATCTCTTGCTCGCCGGCGTAAACCAGAGGGTTCTTAGGATCTGGAGTAAATGAGATGGGTCGTTGCCGCAGAGCTGAAATTATGGCGGCAGGCTCGGTGAGATTTTCCTCCAACGCAATCCAGGTGGCAGCCCGATAGAGCGCGCCGGTATCGAGGTACTTCCAATGTGCGCGGAGCGCTATCGCTTTTGCGGTGGATGACTTTCCAGAACCGCTCGGGCCATCGATTGCAACAACTATTTTGGCCATGGTTAAACCTTACTGGTGATAGAGCAACCTCAAATGTGCGAAGCAGCTGCGGAGGATTGAGCTCTTACTTGCGAGGGTGGTGAGCGCCCCAGCCATTTTCGAGGAGATAGCGATGCAATTTTTTTGCATCTGGCTCTGACAGTGCCAGCGTTATCAAACCCGTTTGTTGACCGGGGCTGTGCTCAATTGATAGATCTTCGACGTTAGCCGAGACGGAAGCGCAGGCATCAAAGAGTGCAGCCAGTTGACCGGGACGATCGTCAATAACGATCGGTAGATAGGTGTAATCGCGCATCTTCGCGCCATGCTTGCCGGAGATACGCTCGCGGCCAACATTTGCTCGAGAAAAATAGTCTTTTATTTCTTTATCATTTTGTCGATTTAATGACTCAATAAAACTGCCAAGCTTGCTCCGAAACTCCTCAAGGAGCGGCACTAAATGAGAACGATTGCCACGCAGCAGGTCCGACCACATCTCACCAGAAGATCCTGCCAGGCGCGTGACATCGCGTAAGCCTCCCCCCGCCAAGTTCAGCGCTTGGGCGTCGAGCTCGACCAGCATCGTCCCGAGAGTGGAACTGAGAACTTGGGGCAATTGAGAGATAGCAGCGATCACTTGATCGTGCTCGGATGCGCTCATGAAATACGGGGATGCTCCGAGGGCAAGAACCATTCTCTCTACCCAGTTACGCAATTCTTCAGAGGTTCGCTCGGTGGGCAGAAGGATCCAGGCACGGCCGGTAAAGAGATCGCTCTGAGCAGCGGTTGGACCAGTGAATTCTCTGCCAGCCATAGGATGAGTTGCGCAAAATCGCGCTGCAATCTCTGGAAATTGTTCGACCTCTTGCATAACTTCAGACTTAATTCCGGTTATATCTATGAATACGGCTTGAGGGTTTGCCAAATATAGATCTTTAAGAAGGGCGAATTCGCCAGAAACTGGCGTAGCCAAAATGAAGAGATCGGGCGAAGTAAATGAGCTGGTTCCCACGAGGTCTTCAGCTAAGGATTGAGCTGAAGCGTCAACATCTTGAAAATCAAGGTCATAACCCAATTGTTTGAGCGCCAAGCCCAAGGAAGTGCCAATCAAACCGGCGCCAACTATTCGAATAGTAGAAATTTTCACCATTTACTGGGCCAGATCGCGACGTAAAACCTCAGCTCCACGCCGATAGATATGCGAAATCTCTGCATGGGCACGGGCCGAATAAGCGTGCACCATCACTCGAATAACACGAGGCAAAGAGCCAGGTACCGGTATCTCGGTGGAACAAATCAACGGGATGAGACCCAGATCCAGGGAACGTGCTGACTTGGCGGGAAAATCGGAGACTAAATCTGTGGTGGATGTGAAATGGATCGATATCAGATCATCATGAGAGATGCCATTTTCTTCAAAAATTGCCGAGAGTAATTCTGTGACCGCATCTTGCATTTCCAGCGGATCGTCATGGCGTAACTGAGTAGCACCTCTGACCGCACGCACTCGCATGCCGAGATTGTAACGGTTGCTTCGCGACACTGGCCGTAGATATTTAAAGTTTTGCCGATAAATCTTTATAGACATTTTGACGATGCATACGATATCGATAAGTAGAGATTTGCTCTCCAGTAGTGCCATTCCTTTAAGCAATAAATAGACATTTGAGCCGCGTACTAGGCTTGTTAAAGTAGGTTTATCGATATTAAAAGAAGGTTACAATTATTTATTTATCAACTATTGCCAGGAAGGTAATATATATTTATTGATTTATTTTTAAAACCTTAAAGAGGTTAGTCACTTCGGTTTCATTCAAGGATCGCCAGCGGCCTTCTTTGGTCTCTCCTAAGGAGAGCGGCCCGAACTCGCTGCGGATGAGTCGAAGGACCTTGATGCCCAATACATCGAACATTCGGCGAACGATATGGTACCTACCTTCGTGAATGGAGACTTCTAACCAAAAGTGCTTTGGTGAAACTTCGCGAATGATCTGAACAGAGAGAGCTCGAGCTAGACCATCTTCCAGTTCTACCCCGTGCTCTAACTCCTTAATCTGATCCTTCCCAAAGGCGCCTTCAATTTCCAAAACGTATTTTTTGATCAGGCCGTAAGAAGGGTGGGTCGCTCGATGCGCTAAATCACCATCATTGGTGAGCAGGATTAACCCCTCACTCTCCCGATCTAAACGACCTACGTGAAAGAGGCGTTCATTACGAGTCTTGAAGTAATCACCAAGATTCGGACGATCTTCCGGGTCAGACATCGTGGAAATTACCCCTGCAGGTTTATGAAAAAGGAGGTAAGTTTTAGACTTATTCAGTTTGATTGTCTCACCATCAACTTCAATGGTAGAAATTTCTGGATCTACTTTGACGCCAAGTTCTCGAATTTGGATGCCATCTACACTCACGCGACCATCAGCGATGAGTTCTTCACTCCCCCGGCGGCTAGCCACACCAGCATCGGCAAGTATCTTCTGTAAACGTATCTCAGCCATGAAAGCAATCCTGTCGCACGAGGAGGTCCATCTCGATTGATTTCGCACTTCAGTGCGCGACCTCTAGGCAAAGAGTACGGCGTATTCGCTTGGATGAGTGAATTGAGTTGCCAGCCTCAGAAAGAACGCCGGCCCGAAATTAGTCAGTTAGCGTGGCAAGGACTTCGTCTAAGGCATCCACGTCAGGCAAAAATGGAGCTAGAGCCGGCAGATCTTCTACTTGGTTTAGGCCCAACTTCTCCAAAAAGTATGAAGTTGTGCGATAAAGAATGGCATTTGTCTCTGGTTCTTGTCCGGCTTCTTCTACCAACCCTCGAGTCACCAGAGTCTTCATAACCGCCTCGACATTTACGCCTCGAATCGCTGAGACTCGAGCGCGCGAGACGGGCTGGCGGTAGGCGATAACAGCCAGAGTCTCAAGCGCCGCTTGCGTCAGTCGTGACTGCTGGCCATCGAGAACAAACTTCTCGACCAAAAGGGACTGGTCCGGATGGCTGTAATAACGCCAACCGCCTGCGACATTTCGGAGCTCAAAACCGCGCCCCTCGTTCTCGTACGCCAGAGCTAACTCTGTCAGCGCGGAAATCACCTCGTCGGTCGAGGTCTCGGTAATTTGAGCCAAGATAAGTTCAGAAACAGGCTCATCCACCACCATAAGGATCGCTTCGAGTGATCTATTAAGTTCGGAATTAGACATAAGGAACCTCTTCTGTATCGTCTTTAATCTCTACTGCAGTCGGAATCTCGTCATTTTCTTCAATTTCATCGGCTTCTCCCAAGATCGAGACTGGGATATCAAACTCATCGCTCACGGCGACCACACCTTCGAGCGTTCCGGTCCACGTAATGTGGAGTTCGCCCAGAGCCATAACCTGCTCGAAGCGCAGCACACCTTCGCGGTAGAGCTCGAGCAAGGCAAGAAAACGAGCCACGACGACCAAAGTGGAGTCAGAGTCATTGATGAGATGTCGAAAGGTGGATCGCCCGCTCTTGCGTAGCAGATCAACGACTTTGAGGGCTTCCTCGGCCACGCTGACCAATGGGCGGTGGATGTGCTCGAGAGCGACGCTTGGCGAAATTTTTGGTGAGAGTACGCGCTGTGCAATCGCCGCGAACCGATCAGCCCCTACCCCGATCAATACTTCCGGGAGAAGAGCCGCAAAATGTGGCTCAAGCGCCACTATTCGGGCAAAAGTTTTCTCTTCGCGGGAAATTCGCTCAGAGAAGATCGAAGCCAACTCTTTAAAGGCGCGATACTGCAGCAGCCTGGCGAAGAGAAGATCGCGGGCTTCCAGTAACGCCAAATCTTCTTCGTCTTCAACTTCACCAGAAGGCAATAATCGCGCTGCTTTTAGGTCTAAAAGCGTGGCAGCGACAACTAAGAATTCCGTGGTCTCATCGAGGTCCCAACCCTCTTCTGAACCTTCTAGCGCCCTGATATAGGCGATAAAGTCATCAGTAACAACGCCTAGAGCAACTTCAGTGACATCCATCTTGTGGCGGGAAATAAGTTGCAGCAAAAGATCAAATGGGCCATCGAAGTTACTGAGGTGGACTGAAAAAGGTAGCGATGCTTCGGCGGTCGCGAACACAACTTCTTCGCTCACGGCAATCGGCTCACTCATGGTGGATAAGGTACTTGACGCTCGCTTGCCAGCGTAATCGCACCGCCGTTAGAGTCGCGCCATGGCAAAAGGCTCTTCAGAGGTTTCTCGTTTCGACGCTAAATCGACAAATCGTGATGATGAGGTCGCAACTACTTCCGGAGTCCTCGGGCTCCCGCTGAAGGAGATTCCAGATATTCCTCTCCTCACCGAGCATCATGGTGCCACGGTTATTTCGGTAGTCAACCAGAAAGGTGGCGTCGGAAAGACCACAACCACCATCAATCTCGGTGCAGCATTGGCAGAGTTAGGCCGACGGGTCCTGCTCATCGACTTTGATCCCCAACATTCGCTATCTGTGGGCTTGGGCGTCTCTACCCGCCAACTTGATGGTTCTATCTACAACTTGATGATGGATGAATCGACACATATCGAAGATTTCTTATTGAAGACCAGTATCCCCGGCATGGACATGATCCCGAGCCACGAGGACTTAGCCGGGGCCGAAGGTGGCCTCATGAATGTCATCGCTCGCGAAAAGGTCCTTAAACGCATCTTGGAACCGGTGTTGGCTGACTATGACGTTATCTTGATCGACTGCCAACCCTCGCTGGGATTGCTCACCGTGAACGCATTGACCGCCTCAGACGGTGTCATCGTTCCCTTGGAATGTGAATACTTTGCGCTTCGCGGCGTGGCCTTGCTAGCCGACATCATTGGCAAAGTTCAGAAGAACACCAATCCAGATCTGAAATTAACAGGCATCTTGCCCACCATGTTCGATCGTAAAACGGTACATAGTCGCGAAGTTCTAGAACGAATCCTTGAAGCATTTCCTAACCATGTTTTCGACACCATCATTGCCCGCACCGTGCGTTTTCCAGAAACCACAGTGGCCGGCGAACCTATCACCACCTATGCCAGCAGCTCTTCCGGAGCCTCGTCTTATCGTCGTTTGGCCCGTGAACTTATTTCTATCGGAGGAACCAAGTGAGCCGTCGTGTAAGTCTTCCCGGAGCCGATGAGCTCTTTCGCACAACCACAACATTGAGTGCAGTACCTGCGGCTGCAGTGGAGACACCCGTCGCCGAAGTTCCTAATACACCGCTCTCCCCTGCCACCAATAAATCTGTGCGCCAAACACCGCGCCGGCGTGTAAATAGTTTCGATCGCTCTCCAAGTGGCCGCGAACGCCACGATGAGAAAATAACGGTCTACTTATCTCCGGAAGAACTTTACGATCTAGAGCAGGCTCGTCTGGCTTTGCGTGGTGACTTGGGTCTGGCAGTCGATCGCGGCCGCATTGTTCGAGAGTCGCTTGCCATCGTCATCGCCGATCTTGAGGCTAAAGGCGATCAAAGCATTTTGGCAAGGCGTCTGCGCGGAAGATAATTTTTTCAGCCTAACGGGCACGAGGATGTGCAGCCGAATAACTTTCCCGCAACTTATCGATCGTAATCAATGTGTAAATCTGAGTAGTGGTGACCGAGGAGTGCCCCAAAAGTTCTTGTACCACTCTGATATCTGCACCACCATCTAGAAGGTGTGTCGCGAACGAATGGCGCAGAGAATGCGGCGAGACTTCCCGCTCGATTTTGGCTTTTTCAGCAGCTGAAGTCACTATTTTCCAGGCACTTTGGCGACTTATTTTCTGACCACGCTGATTGAGAAAAAGCCCATCCTCCCGACGAGCGGCTACAAGGGTTGGGCGCAAACGAACCAAATAGTCTTCTAACGCCTTTCGAGCAAAACTTCCCACCGGGACTACCCGATCTTTCCCACCTTTACCCGTTAATCGAATTGCCAGAGAGCCTTCTTCTTTAAGTTCCGAGATATCGCGAAGAGAGAGTCCCACTATTTCGCTGATGCGACCACCAGTTGCATAAAGAAGTTCGATCAACGCCACATCTCGAAGCGAAAGCGGATCACTTGGTCGATGGGCACTTTCAATCAACGAGGTTACTTCTGAAATGCTTAAAGCTTTAGGAAGGCGCTTTGGAATTCGGGGCGGGTGAAAATCATGAATCGGATCCACCTTTCCTGCTTCCTTCGCATCAAATCGAAAGAAATTTCTCACCGAAACAACTGCACGGGCAATTGAGGATTCAGCCAACGGTGGCCGACTGGAATTCTTTCCGCGCAGCCAAGCAACATATTCAGTCATTACTTCTGTTGAGACGCTATCTATTACAAGTGCCTTTGATTCCAAGAATTCTTGAAATCGTTCTAAATCACGGGAATACGAACTTAAGGTGTTGCTAGCTAGCGCTTTTTCGACAGCGAGATGGCTGAGGTATTCAGAAATCCGGTCGTTATCGGTTTTCATGATGGGTAAGTGCCGCAGTAATCAAGCCCGTGAATAGCGGATGTGGACGGGTTGGGCGGGATAGAAATTCTGGGTGTGCTTGAGTCCCAACAAAGTAAGGATGAATATCCTTGGGAAGTTCGACGAACTCGACGAGATGACCATCAGGTGACAATCCAGAGAACATCATTCCTGTAGCCGAAATTTGTTCGCGATAGGAATTGTTGACTTCGTAACGATGGCGATGGCGTTCAGATATTTCATTCTTGCCATATACCTGAGCAACAATGGATCCTTCAGCAAGAACTGCTGGGTAGAGTCCCAAGCGCATGGTGCCGCCCATATCGCCCTTGCCAGCAACAATTTCACGCTGGTCGGCCATGGTCGAGATAACTGGGTGGGTGGTATCCGGATCGAATTCGGCGGAGTTTGCATCGGCAATGCCGGCAAGATTTCGGGCAGATTCAATAACCATGCATTGCAATCCCAAACAAAGTCCAAGGGTGGGAATTTTGTTTTCGCGGGCGAACTTAAGGGCACCAAGTTTTCCTTCGATCCCTCGCACTCCAAAGCCACCAGGAATACAAACCGCATCAGCGTCAGCCAAATGTTCACGAGCCCCAGATTCAGTAGCGCAATCATCGCTGGCAACCCACTTGATATTGACGCGGGCATTGTTGGCAAAGCCGCCGGCGCGAAGGGCTTCAGTCACGGAAAGATATGCATCTGGCAGGTCGACATACTTACCAACAAGAGCCACAGTGACCGCATGAGCAGGATCATGGACTTTCTGCAGGAGGTCTCCCCACTCGCCCCACTGGACATCGGCAAAACGCAGACCTAATCGACGCACGATATAAGCATCTAGCCCTTCAGAGTGAAGGACCTTTGGAATGTCGTAAATCGAAGGCGCATCCACTGCGGCGACGACAGCTTCCAGATCGACGTCACACATCGAAGAAATCTTCTTCTTTACACTCTCGGGGATGTCGCGATCAGAGCGAATAACGATTGCATCTGGCGTAATACCGATAGAACGAAGGGCTGCCACGCTGTGTTGGGTGGGCTTAGTCTTCAATTCTCCGGAAGGTCCAATGTACGGAACCAAAGAAACGTGTAAATAGAAAACATTTTCTCGGCCAACATCTTGGCGAATCTGGCGAGCAGCCTCCAGGAATGGAAGTGATTCGATGTCACCTACGGTGCCGCCTACTTCGGTGATCACGATATCGATATCTGGAGCTGCCATGGCGCGAATGCGCTCTTTAATTTCATTGGTGATATGTGGAATCACTTGGACTGTGTCACCCAAGTACTCGCCGCGACGTTCCTTTGCAATAACGTTTGAATAAATTTGGCCGGTCGTGACGTTGGCAGAGCCATGCAAATTAGTGTCCAAGAAGCGCTCGTAATGCCCGATATCGAGGTCGGTTTCGGCGCCATCGTCGGTCACAAAAACCTCGCCATGCTGGAACGGATTCATGGTGCCGGGATCTACGTTGATGTAGGGATCAAGTTTTTGCATCGTGACGCGGATGCCGCGGGATCGAAGGAGTCGGCCCAAACTTGAGGCCGTGAGACCCTTGCCTAAACTAGAGGCGACGCCTCCAGTGACGAAAAGATGCTTGGTCACATGAGAGGTAGTCACGGGTGGCTAACTTATCATCGATTGCGCGACGAGATTGAGCAACTCAGCCGCGTGTTCGCGGGCGGTCTGGGATTCCTCCTGGCCAGAGAGCATTCGGGCGATTTCGCTCTCACGTTCGGCCCCGGAAACGCTCTGAATATCGCTTTGGGTGACCATGCCCGATTCATTTTTACGGACGACAAGATGATTCTCTGCCCACACTGCAACTTGGGCTAGGTGCGTAACCACAATCACTTGGGCGCTTGCCGAGAGTTTGGCTAAGCGTCGCCCCACCTCAACGGCGGCTTTACCGCCAACCCCAGCATCCACTTCGTCGAAAATATATGTACCCACAGGTGATTTTTCGGCTAAGACAACTTCCAAAGCCAACATAACCCGGGACATTTCTCCCCCGCTGGCAACTTTGGAGAGTGGGAGTAACTGACCGCCAGAATGGGCGCTGAACAAGATTTTGACCTCATCAAGGCCAGTTACCGAATAGTCGGAAAATTCTTCGCCATCATTGGATACGCATTCTACCTGGATCCGCGCATGAGGCATGGAGAGGAAGGCGATCTCGGCTGTTACAGAGTTGGAGAATGTCAATGAAGCGTCTCGTCGTGCAGAACTGAGCGAGCGTGCGCACTTCTGCAAATGCGCGAAGAGTCCGCGCAACTCCTTCTCCATTTCAGCCAAACGATCGTCTCCCCCGGAGAGATCATCCAACTTTGCCTGGGCCTCATTGGCCCGAACCAAAAGTCCTTCGTATGCCAGTTGACGGTCTGAACCAACTCCGTGTTTCTTGAGCAGGCTATTTATCGCGGATTTTCGTTGTTGTAGAAATTCGAATCGAACAGGGTCTGCTTCCAAATTAGTTACGTAACTCGCCAAATCTCCAGCGACATCTTGGGCGTTGAAAAGAACATCTAGATAACGGTCAACAATTCCATCGAGTTTGAGATCTTTTCCGCGAATGAGCTCGAGCGATTTGCGCGCCTCTTGCATCAAGTTGAAGATCGAGGTCTCTTCATCTTCCATCAGAATCAGAGCGCGTGAGATTTCACTGTGCAAGAGTTCTACTGATCCCAATTTAGATATCTCATTTTCGATTTTGTCTGGCTCGCCTGGAAGAGGATTTACTGCTGAGAACGCCTCAATAAATTCGGTTACATTCGCAATTTCTTGATCGCGTTTGCTCAATAAAGCACGAAGTTCCTTAATCCGTGCCACAAGTTGGCCATATCGTTGAAAAACTTCTTGGTACTCTGCGAGTAAGGGGGCTATATCAGCGAAGGAGTCCAACATCTCTCGTTGCACTTGTGGCTTGGTAAGCCGGGCCGTACTCGATTGAGCGTGAATCTCGATTAATTCATCGGCAAGGTCAGAAATTTGGTGAGTAGTACTTGGGACTCCCCCTAAAAGAATGCGCGATTTCCCCTGTGCCGAAACCGTGCGAGTAATAATTACCTCATGATCATCGACGTCAGCACCATCGTCAATAACCCGAGCGAGAAGTTGATCTGAAAGTGCAAATCGCCCTGTTACAGTTGTGCGTTCTTCACCTTGGCGAACTAAATCTGAATCTGATTTGGCGCCGAGAATTAACGAAAGTGCAGTAAGAACCATAGTTTTCCCAGCACCGGTCTCACCTGTTAGTACGGTTAGCCCACGCCCAACTTCAAAAGTGGCAGAATCAATAACACCTAACCCGCGGATGGTGATTTCTTCTAGTGAGGAACGCTCACTCACCGCGCCAGCCTTCAATAGGTAATTTGAATTTCGCCACAAGGCGGTCGGTGAACACCGAATTTTCAAGGTGAGTTAGAAAGACTTGCTGCGGATCTCGGGTTAAGAGAACGCGATCGTGCTGAATTAATCCAACTTTTCGAATTCCGTCAGCCGAGAGATGCGCGTCTATGCTCTCAACGTCGATAGCAATGGATGAATCAGGAGAAACGACCATCGGACGGGAAAAAAGCGCATGGGCGGCAAGTGGAAGCAAGACCAGAGCATTTACTTCTGGCCAAACTACTGGTCCTCCTGCCGAAAAGGCATAGGCAGTTGATCCCGTCGGCGTTGAACAAATAACGCCGTCGCAGCCCCAACGAGATAACGGCCTTCCGTCAATTTGAATGAAGAGTTCTACCATTTGGGCGGTATTTCGCTCGATAGTTACTTCATTGAGCGCCCAGCCCGAATCCACCACCTCGCCATCACGCAATACATCGAAGTGCAAAATAAGTCGTGGCTCGCTTCGATAATTTCGGGCCTCGATGCCAGCAACGATTTCTGCCAAAGTGGGTTTAGCGATTTCTGCTAAGAAACCAACATTTCCTAGGTTGACTCCCAATATGGGAATTGGAAATCCACGGACAAGCTCGGCAGCCCGCAGAATTGTTCCGTCTCCGCCGAGGACTACTGCGAGCTCTAGGGCGCTCGGGTCGACAAGTTGAGATACACCTTCGAGTCGCAAAGAGGAATTTGTGACAACTTCGAAGCCTTTTGAAATAAGTGTGGTGGCAAGCTCCTGAGCAAATACTTGAGCCTCAATTTTTGTTGGATGTACTACCACCAAAATTGTGCGCCGTGATGCCGCCATCACTGTGGTCCTTGAATAATTGCGGCATCGAGGGCGTCCTCAGAAATTTCAGAAGCACCACGCGCAAGCCAAAGAAAATACTCGACGTTTCCAGCTGGACCGGGCAGAGAACTTGCGACTACGCCCTTGCACCCTAATCCCATGTCATATGCCGAGTCCGCAACGTCACGCACTGCATGTTTGCGCAGCAAGGGGTCTCGTACTACTCCCCCAGCGCCAAGCTTTTCCCGACCAACCTCGAACTGCGGCTTTACCATCACAAGAAAATCGGCATTGGTACGTGAGACTGAAACTAGCGCAGGCAAGACCAACGTTAAAGAAATGAAAGAGAGATCAGCAACTATGAGATCTACCGGTTCACCAATTTGCTCGATGGTGAGATGGCGAACATTGGTGCGATCTAAAATTGTTACGCGCGGATCTTGTCGAAGTTCCCAGGCGAGTTGACCGTAACCAACATCTACAGCAATTACCGTTGCCGCGTTACGTTTCAACAGCACATCAGTAAATCCACCTGTGGAAGCACCGGCATCGAGAGCACGTTTTCCGGCTACAAGAATTTCAGGAAAAGCATCGAGAGCGCCAGCAAGTTTGTGGCCGCCTCGGGAGACAAAATCATCGCGATCGCCTTGAATCGTTATAGAAGTCTCTGCATCTACTTGAGTCGCTGGTTTGGAAGCAGGAATCCCCCCGACCATGACCGACCTGGCTTCGATGAGGTCAGCAGCATGATCGCGAGAGCGCGCTAAACCACGCCTCACCAATTCGGCATCAAGTCGAGTTTTCATGAAGAACTTTTCACAGTGGCTTGTACCTTGAGTTAAATGCCATCGATTTCGGAGAGAGCTAATTGCAATTGCGAGTGAATCTGCTCGAACTCATCGCAGTGCTCTTCCAGAGCCAAACCAGAGATGTTAGAAATTCGCTCTTTTACTTCAGCGATATGCGCTTTCGGATCAGGGATCGAAAGGTTCATATTAGGCACTCTTCTTCTTTGCCGGTGACTTTTTGGCTGCAGTCTTCTTTACCGAACTTTTCACAATAGCTTCTTTGGTCATTGGTTTGCCTGGTGCACGATTCCTGGTATTCGCACTCTTGGGAGCAGCTGACTTTTTGGAAGGGGCGGTAGCCTTCTTCCGTACCGGTTTTGCTGCGCTGCGATGCTCTAGATCTGCCAATTTCTGCAAGATTTCTTCGAGATCTTCTTGGCGGATGAATCCACGACGACTGGCGGCGGCATCTATCTCTGTTTCAATCCGCTCCTTGATCATTTCACTGCTCTCCTCTAGCCAACCTTTAAAGGCAGCGGCCATTTCGGCGGCCGACTTTTCGCCACCGGAGAGTTTAGAAGCGTAATTACGAAGCGAGGTAAAGAGATCTTGTGCCATGTGCTAACCGTATCTAAAGGCGCGACAACTCGCTTGCTTCGACTTGCCAACGGCTAGCAATGCCGGATGCGCCTTTCCAGAATCGCCTACGCAATTCACCGAAAACTTCTACGACCTCGCCCTCGTGCAAACCAAGCGCTCGTTTTCGTAGGCGAGAAGACCAGACAGCGATCTCCAAAACATCCACTTCGCGTTTCTCGCTACGCGGCCTAGATCTATCCACGACGATGCGAAATTCAACGACAGCATCGCCACTAGGCAAGATTTTCTCCACAGCTGGAGCACCAACTCTTCCGACAATGTGCACCGAATTCACTGCTTCAGCTTCTTTAGATGGCATACGAGAAGGATGCTGGGAACTGGTAAGCCAGTGAACTTTGATGGACAGGAATGTGGAAATTTCTTCTGTGTGGAAGGTGTTGCAAGTTTATCGGGCATAAAAAAAGACCGAGCGCGCTAGTTAATACCAGCGATACTCGGTCTTTATAAATGATGTCCGGCGGCGATCTACTCTCCCACAAGGTCCCCCTTGCAGTACCATCGACGCAGAGAGGCTTAGCTTCCGGGTTCGGAATGGGACCGGGCGTTTCCCTCTCGCTATGGCCGCCGAAACTCTATTGAGTTGTCAGTCAGTTTAAGCAATCTCTAGAGATTTCTCCCCAAGATTGGTTATAACTAGTTCCCGACCGTAACTCGGGAACCACACAGTGAACGCGATGCATAAATAATGTAGTTAAATCCTCGGCCTATTAGTACCGGTCAGCTCCACGAATCGCTCCGCTTCCACTTCCGGCCTATCAACGCAGTAGTCTAGCTGCGGGCCTTACCTGATAAATCAGTGAGAAACCTTATCTTGAAGCGAGCTTCCCGCTTAGATGCTTTCAGCGGTTATCCCTTCCGAACGTAGCTAATCGGCCGTGCTCCTGGCGGAACAACCGACACACTAGAGGTTCGTCCGTCCCGGTCCTCTCGTACTAGGGACAGCCCTTCTCAAGTTTCTTTCGCGCACAGAAGATAGGGACCGAACTGTCTCACGACGTTCTGAACCCAGCTCGCGTGCCGCTTTAATGGGCGAACAGCCCAACCCTTGGGACCTACTCCAGCCCCAGGATGCGACGAGCCGACATCGAGGTGCCAAACCTTGCCGTCGATATGGACT
>CANBRH010000013.1 GCA_947371865.1 Actinomycetota bacterium | reverse complement strand
ATAGGCGAGGCGGAAATAGGGGATACTTCTGCCTTGTCGTGGGCGATCGAAGTTGTTCATTCGATTGTCTCGCCAAATAAGTAGTCCCCAACGAGATGGAGTCTTGGTGAAGCGCATAGTCGCAGTTGTTACTGCAGGTTTATTGGTTCTGTTGACTGGCTGTTCCCAGATGAACTCAGCAGCATCCGTTGGAGATTCCCAAATCTCTGTAGCTACCGTAGAAAAGAGCGTTACTTCGATTATGGCCGAACGTGCCAAGGTTGACGTTTCGCAAATGACTTTGGAAACCGGCGCAGCTCTTGCCACCGGCCAAGTTCGTTTTCACTTGATCTCACTTCTTCTGGCAGATGTTGCCGCCGAGAAGAAAATTGTTAATTCACCTGCTGATGTTGCGGCTCGCAAGGCACAAATCTTGGCGCAGGTGGGTGGCGCAAAGGCTCTGCCAAATGCGCTTGTCGGTGCTGGCATAGCGCCCGAGGATTACACCACCTATATCAATAGCGTTCTGTACTCCGAGAAATTAACCGCCCTTGCCATCAAGAATGGTGCAACCAGCGCCAATGCAGGAAATGCCATTCAAGCGATGGTTGTTGATTTGGCCAAGCGCAAGAAGGTAACCGTTAACCCACGTTACGGAACATGGGATCCTGTTGCAGCAAACGTAGTTGCTGTTGACACGACTAAGGGTGCGGTCTCGACTGCATCTCCTGCCGCCAAGTAATTACCTCTTCGTGGCAGATTCACAATTACTCCGCCTGCGCGAGGTCATGGACCGACTTCGCTCTCCAGGTGGATGCATGTGGGATGCCGAACAAACCCATGAGACCCTCCTCAAGTATTTATTAGAAGAGTCCTATGAATATATCGAGGCGGTAGAAGATCAAGACCGCGTTGCGATGCAAGAAGAGCTCGGCGACCTTTTGTTACAGGTCTATTTCCATTCGCGAATGGCCGAAGAACATCCCAACCAACCATTCACTATCGAGGATGTCGCAGAAACAGTGGCCGACAAGCTCATCCGCCGCCACCCCCACGTCTTTGGGGATGTAAAGGTTTCCTCCAGCGCAGAAGTCCTGGAGAACTGGGAAGCCCTGAAAGCCGAAGAAAAAGGTCGGACTTCGGCCACAGAAGGCGTTCCACTTGGCCAACCAGCGCTGGCTTTAGCCTCAAAACTGCTCTATCGCGCCGAGAAATTCAATTACGACATCCCAGTCGAACACCCCGTTACAATTGAGCCTGGGATCAATGAAGATCAACTTGGGCAACTTTTGTTTGGGATTTTGGATCAGGCGGTAGCTCGTGGCCTCGATGCAGAATCGGCACTTCGAAGCGCGACTAAAGGCTATATCGATCGAATCTATAGCTTTGAAGCGGCCCAAACCGCACCAAAGTCCAAACCGTAATAACGCCCCACTATTTGTTATAGGAGATTTCAGTGGCCCTAATTGAAGCCGTACATGCAAGAGAGATTCTCGATTCCCGCGGAAACCCAACTGTCGAGGTTGAAGTTGTCCTAGAAGACGGTTCCACTGCCCGTGCCGCAGTCCCGAGTGGCGCATCTACTGGCGCCTTCGAAGCCGTCGAACTTCGCGATGGCGGTAGCCGCTATCTGGGTAAAGGTGTCGAAAAGGCCGTTGACTTTGTCAATGATGAAATCGCACCAGCAGTCCTAGGGTACGACGCACAAGACCAGCGTCTGGTGGATCAAGAGATGTTGGATCTTGATGGCACCGCAAACAAGGGCCGCCTGGGCGCTAACTCTATTCTCGGAGTTTCACTTGCAGTCGCTCGCGCAGCCGCTGAAAGCGCGGATCTATCTTTCTTCCGCTATATCGGCGGACCAAACGCACACACCTTGCCGGTTCCGATGATGAATATTCTCAACGGTGGCGCTCATGCCGACACTAACGTCGACATTCAAGAATTTATGATCGCGCCCATTGGCGCAGATTCTTTCAAAGAATCAGTTCGTTGGGGCGCCGAGATCTATCACAGCCTCAAATCCGTATTGAAGAAGCGTGGCCTTGCCACGAGCGTTGGAGATGAAGGTGGCTTTGCTCCTAACTTAGAAAGCAACCGCGCCGCCCTTGATTTAATTCTCGAAGCAATCACCATTGCTGGATTCAAGCCAGGAACTGACATTGGTCTGGCTATGGACGTTGCCGCAACCGAGTTCCACAAAGATGGCAAGTACACATTCGAAGGTTCTCAGCGCACGTCTGAAGAAATGATCGCTTACTACGCCGAACTCGTAAAGGCTTACCCACTTGTTTCTATTGAAGATCCTCTTGATGAAGATGATTGGGCTGGTTGGGCTGCAATGACCGCACAACTCGGAACATCTGTGCAATTAGTCGGCGACGATCTCTTCGTTACCAACCCGACTCGTTTGGCTCGCGGTATCGAATCCAAGACTGCCAACGCGCTTTTGGTAAAGGTCAACCAAATCGGAACCTTGACTGAAACATTGGATGCAGTTTCTCTTGCTCATCGCAATTCATATCGCACCATGATGAGCCATCGTTCCGGCGAGACCGAAGACACCACCATCGCTGATTTGGCCGTTGCCCTGGAATGCGGTCAGATCAAGACCGGCGCACCTGCTCGATCCGAGCGCGTAGCCAAGTACAACCAATTGCTACGCATCGAAGAAGAGCTGAGCGATGCCGCTTTCTACGCTGGCCGTGGGGCATTCCCACGCTTTAACGGTTAAACCCCACATTAGACAATGGCAAAGAAGCCGAAGCCCCTTTCGCGCCGACATGGCGTGGGAGGGGTTTCTGGTCGCTCTTTCGCCTTTGGAACTGTTCTGTTAGTGCTTGCAATTACTTTGGCGCCGCCGTTGCAACGCTATTTCGCCCAACGTGCTCAGATCAATGCATTGCAATCACAATTGAATGAAAGCAAAAACGCATTGACTCAAGCCACGCGTGACTTGGCTATGTGGAATGACCCTAAGTACGTGGCTTCGCAAGCTCGCACGCGCCTGCACTTTGTCTTCCCGGGCGAGCACCAGTACATCGTTCTTGGTGCACCTGAAAGCCAGACAAAGGTTGCCTCACCAGCCGCGCCGGTAGCAGAACAAATTCCACTCGGCCTACCCTGGTATTCCCGCCTCGTTGCATCCATTACCAGTACCAACATCAACCACTAACGAGTCAAAGAAAACATGAGCGATAAACCCGCCGCCGATGATCTCGCCGCGATTGAAATTCAATTAGGGCGCACTCCGCGCGATGTTCATCGAATTGCCTACCGTTGCCCCTGTGGAAAGCCAGGAGTAGTAGAGACTCCGCCCAGGCTTTCTGATGGAACTCCGTTTCCCACCTTTTATTACGCAACTTGTCCGCGATTAACCGGTGCAATCTCCACTTTGGAAACCACGGGCATGATGGGTGAGATGACGGAGCGTTTAAAGACTGATGCCGATCTTGCTGGACGTTACTTCGCAGCTCATGAGGATTATCAAGCAGCTCGCGCTGCTTTGGGGATGGTTGTTCCAGAAGTTGAAGGCATCACCGCCGGAGGTATGCCCGATCGTGTTAAATGCTTACATTCGTTGATTGCACACTCACTCGCCGCCGGTCCCGAAGTGAATCCATTGGGTGATGAAGCGCTGGCAGCACTTCCACAGTGGTGGCTCGATGATCCATGTTCGGATCAAGAAACGCCATGAGTCGCGTCGCTGCCATTGACTGCGGAACCAATTCGCTCCGACTATTGATTGCCGACATTTCTGATGGCAATTTTCGCGAAGTCACTCGCCGCATGGAAGTTGTTCGCCTAGGTCAAGGCGTAGATCGCAATAAGGCCTTTGACCCGGCTGCAATCGAGCGCACTCTCAAAGCGACTGCCGAATATGCCGAAATCATCCGCTCCAAAGGCGTGGAGAAGATTCGCTTCTGTGCCACCAGCGCTACCCGGGATGCCACCAACCGCGACCTCTTCATTGATGGCGTGCGTGAAATACTGGGTATAGAGCCCGAAGTCATCCCCGGAACGGAAGAGGCCGCCCTCTCGTTTACTGGCGCTACTAAAGAATTTTCGCCGTTAGATGCCCCGTTCCTGGTCGTGGATATTGGGGGAGGTTCAACCGAATTTGTCTTCGGTTCATCTCAAGTTGAATTCGCTCGCAGCGTTAACATCGGCTGTGTTCGAATGAAGGAGCGACACCTGCAAAGCCAGCCGCCAACAATTCAGGAATTAGATTTAGCGCGCATCGACATTCGAGCGGCGATCGCAACTGCGGCTCAAGAAGTTCCGATCACTCAAGCCGCAACATTGGTAGCTGTAGCCGGAACTGCCACTACCGTCGCGGCGGCAGCGCTAGAACTTGATACTTACGATCGTTATGCGATTCACCTATCCCGAATTCCTACCAGCAAAGTTCATGAAGTCGCATTAATGTTTCAATCCATGAATCGCGATCAGATCGCATCTTTGGGCTATATGCACCCAGGTCGCGTAGATGTCATCACTGCTGGCTCTTTGGTTCTTTCCGAAATTATGACCGCTACAGGTGCCGACGGATTCATTGCTTCCGAATCAGATATTTTGGATGGAATGGCTTGGTCGCTTGTCTAAACCAACTGCGGTTACTTTAAAGAAAATCAACAATCTTGAAGATCTTGATAAAGCGATTATTAAATGTGATGCCTGCCCACGTTTGGTCGATTGGCGTCAAGATGTAGCCATAACCAAGCGCAAGTCATACGAGAACGAAAAGTATTGGGGTAAGCCAGTAACGGGCTTCGGTCCAGCTGATGCTTCCATGTTAATTGTGGGATTGGCGCCAGGCGCCCACGGAGCAAACCGAACCGGGAGAGTGTTTACTGGTGACCGTTCGGGTGATTGGCTCTATGGCTCCCTTCATCGATTGGGTTTAGCAAAGTATCCCCATTCCATTTCTCTTGACGATGGACAAGAGCTATACGGCGTGCGAATCACCTGCGCAGTTCATTGCGCGCCGCCCGATAACAAGCCGGAAAATGAGGAGAAAAAGCGCTGTGCTCCTTGGTTAGAAAAGGAGATCACCTTGCTTCTCCCCACAGCTCTATCCTTTGTAGCTTTAGGAAGTTTTGCTTGGACGGGGTTGCTGACCACCTTGGCGGATTTAGGTTTTGCCATCGAAAAACCAAAGCCGAAATTCGGCCATGGCAGCGAAACCAATGTTGTTGGCCCAGATGGCATCAAAAGGCTAATAATCGGCAGTTATCACCCCAGTCAGCAGAACACTTTCACTGGAAAGCTGACGGAACCCATGTTGGATTCTGTTCTTCAAAGAGGCAGTAGATTTACCCAGTTGAAATAACGCCCCGATAGCCCAATGGCAGAGGCAGAGGACTTAAAATCCTCCAAGTGTGGGTTCGACCCCCACTCGGGGCACCATTCGCACTAAATTCATCTCATGATTGTTGATGTTGCCCTCTATCAAAATGGGGTCAGAACCCCAGGACCATCTGACATATCCGATCTCGTCGACATTGCCCGAAGAGACGGCGGATTCGTGTGGCTGGGGTTAGCCGAGCCATCACAGTCCGAGTTCGACATGATCGTAGGCGAACTCAATTTTCACCCACTTGCTGTTGAGGATGCCGTCCACGCCAATCAACGACCAAAGATTGAAGATTATGAAGGCCTTACTTTCTTCGTCTTGAAAACCGTTTTCTTTGATCAGGAAAAGCAGGAAATATCAACGGGCGAATTAATCTGTTTCATCAGCGATCACTTCATCGTCATTGTTCGCCATGGTGCCGGCCACCCACTTTCTACGGTTCGGCATGACCTTGAGCAGAACCCCCAGACGATGGCGCTTGGTCCTTTTGCCGTCCTACATGCCGTGGCCGACCGCGTTATCGATGGCTACCGAACCATTTCCCATTCCTTAGAGCATGAAGTTGTTGGTGTTGAAAATAAAGTGTTCAATGGCAAAAGGCAGACTTTCTCCCAAGAGATATATTTCCTCAAACGCGAAATTATTGAATTTAAACATGCGATCGAGCCATTGATTATTCCCATCAATAAACTCTCTACTGGAATGGTGAGTGTAGTACCTGAGAAGTTGAGACCTTTCTTTAGAGATACTTCAGACCACTTGATTCAGGCTTGCGAACAGGCTTCAGGGCTGGATTCACTAATTACCTCGGTACTTCAAGCTGACTTGGCACATATTCAAGTGCAGCAAAATATCGACGTTCGCCGCATTTCTGCTTGGGTGGCGCTGGCCTCGGGGCCAACCATGATCGCAGGCATCTACGGGATGAATTTTCACCATATGCCCGAACTCAGCACCAAATATGGCTATTTTGTAGTCATCGGGATCATGGTTTCGTTGACATCATTTTTGGTTCGCAAATTCCGAAAGTCTGGGTGGCTGTAGTCAGATTAGGGGCCGTATTTCTTGCTCCGCTGATAAACAAATGTGCCTTTTCCCGAACAATCGCTTAGAGCCAAAGTTTCAAAATTCCCCTTTGTCCCGACGGTAATTCCCAATTGAATATCAGGCGTCTGTTGTGGACCGTGACTTACTGAGACGGTAACGCAAACAAGTTTTCCACTCTTGATTGTGGAGGGATCGACGCTGAGTTTGTAGATTGTTGCTTGCTGGAGCGTCGACGGTACGGACATCCCCGTTACTAATGAAAATTGTCTTTGTATTTGGTTGCTACCATCGACTTGAACCGCGACACTCGGGACGAGCGAAATCATTTTTCCTTGCAGAAATCCTTGTTGGCTGACGTCTTTGAACCAGGCACCAAGTGCGGTTCCTGCAGCGTCGTAAGTACTTTGTCCGCATCCTGCAGGGGCGCTAATTTTAGCCCTGAGCGCAGGGGTAAAGAGATCTAACGGACAGATTGAATATGTTTCGTCTCCTTGTGGTGGATAGATCGAAAAAGATGCTGCTTTGTGCGGCTTGGTTATGTCAATGACACCGAAGTCAACTCCAAATGCGTCACCTGTCATACCTAGTTTTTCACCAGCTGCAATTGCGGCGGGGACATTTGCATAGATACAAAAGATGGACTTGGCACCTTGTCCACCGACGCCGTTTTTTTGAGAATAGTCCTGGCAATTTTGCTCGGACTTAACATTCTTTAAAGCGTTTTCAATTTTTAAATTTACTTGAGAGAAGTGTCCGATTTCGCCATACAGAGGACCGCAAATGTTGAACAATATTGAAAAATCCCTTGTTACTTTCCCCTTTGAATCTGTCACCGTGTTGAGACGAAGTTCGGAGATCGGAGCGATCTTGGTCGGCGCGTAAAGCGTTGTTACCCCGGGAACCAATCCATTGCCAAAAGGACCGCGACCATCGGCCGCCTTCGATGCCGGAGTTCCAAAACCGCCGTGTCCGCTGGGGGTTATGTGCCCCGGCGGATTTATATTTCCCATCGGGGAGAAAGTTGCTGTTGAGAGATCCATCGGTGCAACCGTAAATGGGGTGGTGGATGTGCAGGCCGGCCCGGTTTTCATCACGAATGGCTGAGATGAATTATTGTTTTGGCCGCCACCTGAAAAACTTTTCCCGAGATTGAAATTTTCATGATGTGCCACGGAAGTGCCCTTGATCCAAACCCCTTTTCCGCCAGGAATTCCGATACAGACCTCCGTTTTACCGGTGGGACCTCTCAGGGTACCGACCTGGTTCGATGAACATTCTGCATAGCCGTTAATTGCTGAATGGGCTGAAATGGGGGAGAAGAGAAGGGCGACCATCGAAGAAATCACAAAGAAGGCAAATCTCCGGGTTGCGCTCATTTGAAAAGTATTCTGAGCATTCTTTTGGAGGTCAAGGGCGCCCTGAGAAAAATTTTAAGTAATTTCCCAGAGATTTGCGCTCACTGTCTCCCTGGCTATGCCGATTTTCTATCACAGAGGAATTACTTCGCCCTTAGACTTGTTGACACTGACAACTCCAGAAATTCTGGAGCAGTTAGTTGCCTCGGGGTTCACCTGCTGGTAATCGAAAAAGTAATGCACCTGAAAGAGGAGAAGTTAATGCAAAGTTCCAACCCAGTCTTTGGCCGGGTAGCGACATCCCGACGTGGATTTGCCGCTATGGATAGCACTTCCGTTTCTACCCCAACGCTCGAAGAGATCTACAGCGCTCCCGCAGCTTCATCCCTGCGTACCGGACGCATGACCATCGACGATGTTGTCGCACGCACCGGGTTTCTCTTCGCCATATTGGTCGGCACGGGCGCACTTGCCTGGTCGCTCAACTTGGGTTCTTCGGTTCTCTTCATTGCCATGTTTGCAGCCTTTGCGCTCGGCATGGTCAATACCTTTAGCAAGACCATTCGCCCTCCGCTAGTAATTGCCTACGCGGCGCTAGAAGGATTGGCACTGGGCGTTCTCAGCCACGTATATGAATCTGCCTACCCTGGCATCGTTTCTCAAGCTCTGATCGGAACTATTGCAGCTTTTGCTGGGGTTCTGATTGCGTATCGCAGCGGAAAGATTCGCGTCACCCCTAACTTCACCCGAGTACTTATAGGCGCAGTTGTCGGTTACCTGATTCTCGGAGTCGTCAGCATGCTCGGCGCCTTTGCAGGTGTGGGTCATGGATACGGCCTTTATGGCGTCACTGGCTTGGGCTTGCTCCTGGCTGTCGGCGGTGTCGCTCTAGCGAGCTTCTTCCTCGTTCTTGATTTTGATCAAGTACAGAAGATGATTAATGCTGGCGCACCTCAAGAAGAATCTTGGCGAGCTGGCTTTGGACTCATGGTTACAGTCGTATGGCTCTATCTTGAAATTTTGCGATTGATCTCAATACTCCGTCGCGACTAATTTCTAGAAGTTCTACTAACGGGTCTGCTTCGGCGGGCCCGTTTTTCATTGGGCGCTAACTTTCAGGAGAGATGTGTGATTTACGAGTTTCTTTTAAGGTGGCAGCTAAAACAATGGCAATCGAGAAAACTGCCGCGGTAACTGCAAAAGCAGCGCGATAGGAAATAGCGTCAGTAAGCGCTCCGAGGATGATAGGTCCGGCAATCATTCCGGCGTCGCCTGCCATCTGCCAGACGGCGATAACTTGCCCGCCTTTTCCACCAAAGAGATCTCCGACTACGCCAGCAGGTGCAGTGCCCATAAAGGCTCCGCCAAGACCGAAGAGAATCATGGCCAAAATGTAGAAAGAGGCGTGAATAGCCACAATTAACACGATAAGAGCAGACATCAAAAAGAATGTTCCACAGAGAATGGCGAAGCGCCGGCCTTTGTGATCAGAGATTTTGCCCGCTTGGATTAAGAGAAAGCCTTGAGCAAGGGCAGATGCGGTAAAGCCAAAGCCAACGACGGTAGCGGTGGAATGCAGATGTTCGGTGACGAAGAGCGGCAAGATGGAATTTCGAAGACCGAAAATGGTCCAGTTAGTGACGAAGGCTAAGACCAGTGCAACTCGATATGGATATTGGCGCAGAGCATCTCTGATCGAAACGCGATCGCTGGGGTCGATGATGGCAGTGACTTTCTTGCCGAGTCGTTTCTCGCTGAGAAAAATTATGGTGGTGACTGAGGCAATGACTAAAGTTCCGGCGTAAACAAAGAAGGGTGATCGCAGCGAAATGGCACTGAGAATTCCACCAAATGCGGGACCGGCAATTCCACCAAAGAGAAAGCCACTGCTATAAAAAGATTGTCCTTGGCTGCGGTTGTCATCGTTAGTCACTCGCATCAGTAATGCGCCAGCGGAGACTGAGAACATGGAAGAACCAAGTCCTCCAGCAGCACGGAAGCTCAATAACTGGATGTAGCTCTGCGCAAACCCACTGGCCAGAGAGGAAATTGCCACCATTATTAATCCGAAGGCCAGCACTTTTCGTTCGCCGAATTTATCGACTAATTTTCCAGAGATTAGTCCCGAGCCAAAACGAGCAAAGGCAAAAGTAGAGATGATAAAACCAATAGCGGTCTGATTGACACCGAAAGTACGGGCAAATAATGGAATTGCAGGAACGATGAGGCCATATCCCACTGCCACAAAAAAACCCACTGCCGTGAGGACAAATACTTCCTTCGGCAGTGAGTCTTTAATGAGTTTGATTGGACTAGCCCATTGCCTCGCCTGCGGCTTCTTCTTTCGCCGCATGGTGAGCCGCGCTGGTACGCAAAGGTGTTTCACGTAGGAACAAGGCCAGAACGAATCCAATCGCAGTTACTGGGGCTGCGGAGAGGAAGACAACATGGAAAGACTGCACAAAGGCATGATAAATGCCGTGCTGGAGTTCAGGGGAGAAAGCCTTCAAGACCGCGGTGTTGTTCTTGAGCTGTGCAAACTTTGCCGGTGTGGCGCCAACCATTGCCGCAGGGTTTTTGGTCTGAACGCTGTTGATGGCGATGGGTAGATAATGTGCCAAGCGGTTGGCGTAGATGGTTCCGAATAAGGCCACACCGATGGTGCTACCGATTGAACGGAAGAAGGTGTTGGCACTCGTAGCCACGCCCATATCCTTAAAATCAACGGCATTTTGCAGTGCGATAACGATGGTCTGCATGGAGAAGCCAAGTCCAGCTCCGATCATGATGGCGAAAATCGACAATTGCCAGAAAGGAGTGTTCTCCTTCAACGTTGAGAGCAAGAAAACGCCAACAGTCATGATGGCAAGGCCCATGATGGGGTATCGCTTGTAATGACCGTGCTTGCTAATCATCTTTCCAGAGAAGATGGACATGGAAACAATTCCGAGCATAAATGGAATCAATTTGAGTCCAGAAACTGTAGCTGAATTGCCCTTAACGACCTGAAGGTAGAGCGGCAACATAACGATGGCACCGAACATGCCAGCACCGATGACGAAGCCGAGAACGGAAGTAAGGGAGACGGTGTGATTCTTAAAAAGATCGAGCGGAAGGATTGGCTCAGCTGCGCGCTTTTCATGGAAAAGGAAGACGATCAAAAGAATCAAAGCGACGCCAAACGCCATAAGCGTCTTTGGACTAGTCCAGCCGTAATCAGAAGCTTTAACACCTGCTTTAATCAAGCCATCTAAGCCACGTGGAGCCGTTTCTGGTCCGTAGACAGAAGTCGCAAGAAGGAGCGATGAGACGCCACTGACCATAAGGAGAGCGCCGAAGTAATCGATCTTATGTTCGCGCTTAATTTTTGGAATATGGAGAGATGCAGTAGTGATGACAAGTGCGGCAATACCAAATGGCAAGTTAATGTAGAAAATCCAGCGCCAACCGGTTACGCCAAAGAGGTGTGCGCGGTCTGAGAAGAAGCCTCCAAGAAGTGGGCCGGCCACTGAGGAGAGTCCCCAGACAGCGCCAAAGTAGCCTTGATATTTTCCACGATCGCGTGGCGAAACGATGTCACCGATGATGACGAAGGTAAGGCTCATTAATCCACCAGCACCTAAACCTTGAATCGCACGGAAGGCAATCAGCTGGGTCATGCTCTGAGCAGCACCGGCGGCGAAGGAACCAATGAGGAAGGTAACGATGGCAAATTGGAAGACCGGACGACGGCCGTAAAGGTCAGAAATCTTTCCATACAGCGGCGTCGATGCTGTTGAGGTCAGCAGGTAGGCCGTAACCACCCATGTGTAGTGAGTGAGCCCGTTGAAATCTTCAACAATGCGCTTGAGGGCGGTAGAGACGATTGTCTGATCAAGGGCAGCCAGCAACATTCCCACCATAAGTCCGCTGAGAACAAACATGATCTCTTTATGAGTGAGAGGTGCGGTCTTTTCGGCTTCAGTCTTCTTTACGTGTGATGACATCTGATTCCTTTTACTTGAGTCGCTTTAGTGCGGTGCAGATTCTGCTCATTAATCCAAGAACGGTGCTCAATTCGAGCGAAGTCTGTAGGTTACTACGGATACCCCCGCATCTCCTCTTTTGAGCATTTTGTGCGGGAAATAAGAGGGTTTGAGATGAAAGTGCTGAGTATTGTGGGGTCAATGAAGAGCGTGATCGCTGAGAATTTATTTAAGACCTATCGCAACGGTCAGGTCAAAGCGCTAGACGGACTTAGCCTCGATGTTGAAGAGGGCACCGTTCTGGCGCTACTCGGCCCAAACGGTGCCGGAAAAACTACGACAGTTCGAGTGCTCTCCACGTTGTTGGTTCCAGATAGTGGCCACGCCAGCGTGGGTGGAATTGATGTCGTTCAAGATCCAGATGCAGTACGCCAAATAATTGGACTTTCTGGCCAATATGCCGCCTTGGATGAAACTCTGACAGGTTGGGACAACCTGACCATGTTCGGTCGTCTCTATCACCTGAGTGGGGCTGCCACAAAGAAGCGAGCCACAGAGTTGCTAGAACGGTTCTCGTTAACCGATGCGGCCAAGCGACCTATCCGAACCTATTCCGGTGGAATGCGCCGCCGGTTGGACCTAGCCGCTTCACTGATCATCAAACCTAAAGTTCTATTTTTGGATGAGCCCACAACTGGCCTTGATCCTCGAGGTCGCATGGAGATGTGGGGGGTTATCGATGAACTCGTAAAAGGCGGCGTCACCCTTCTCCTTACAACTCAATATTTGGAAGAGGCCGATCAGTTGGCCGATGACATCGCCGTTATTGATCGAGGGACAGTGATTGCACGCGGAAGTTCGGATGAACTGAAGAGCCAGGTGGGCGGTGAACGTTTAGAGATTGTTGTAGAAGCTGAACATCTTGCCGAAGCTGCTCAACTCGTCTCTTCGACTCTCGGTGCAAACAATGTCAATGAAGGCATGCGTCTCATCACGGCGCCGGTCAGTTCCGGAAGCACTTCACTCATTCAAATATTGCGTGCGCTGGATGAGGCCAAGATTCATCCGCTGGATATTGGCTTAAAAAGGCCATCGCTTGATGATGTTTTCATCTCCTTGACCGGACACGTGGCTGAGGAAGTAGTGGCCGAAGATGCAACATCGGGCAAGAAGAAGGGACGCAAATGATCCAGACAATTGGGGATTGCTTGGTTATTACTAAGCGCCAGCTAATGCAACTCATTCGAGTGCCAGAAGTAGTTATTTTCGCAACTATTCAGCCAGCCATGTTTGTACTTCTCTTTCGATACGTTTTTGGCGGGGCGATTGCCTCGGGAGTCCAAGGTGGTTATGTACAACTCTTGATGCCAGGCATCTTTGTTCAGACGGTTGCCTTTACATTGGCTGGGACCGCTGTTGGGTTAGCCGAAGATATGCAGAAAGGTTTGATTGATCGCTTTAGGTCGTTGCCCATTGCCAGGTCGGCAGTTGTCATCGGAAGAACTCTGGGGGATTCCACCCAAAACATTGTCACCTTGGTGGTTATGGCAGCTGTGGGATTTGCGGTCGGCTGGCGCCCTAGCTCTGGCATCTTCAAAGTATTGCTGGCCTTTCTTTTTCTCCTTGCTTTTGGATTCTCCATGTCGTGGATTGGGGTCCTGATTGGGCTTTCCGTTCGCGAAGCACGGGTGGCCCAAAACTTGGTATTCATTTCGGTCTTTCCGTTGACTTTCTTATCCAACGCCTTTGCGCCCACAACTGGGATGCCGCGCGTCTTGCAATATTTCGCCGAATGGAATCCGGTCTCCACAATGGTGGCCGCGTGCAGACAACTTTTTGGAACGCCGAACCATTTTGGCGCTACTGCTAATTCTTGGCCCAGCCAAAATCCATTATGGATGTCGTTAATTTACATGGCGTTGATCGTAGGAATTTTCTTGCCGCTGAGCGTGCGCAGATATAAGCACGCTAGTTCTAAGTAGAACCAGCAAAGGAGAGGAATGGTTCCTTAGAGGAACTGCGCCTCCAGAATCGCCACCGAGATATCTTTTCCGTTAGGAGCTTTGTAAACAACGGTGTCGCCGATCTTGGCGCCCATCACTGCCGAACCTAACGGAGACTTTTCGCTGTAGACGTCGTACTCATCCGATGCAATCTCGCGGGACCCCAAGAGAAATTTCATTTCATCACCCATCATGTCGACTGTGACCAACATTCCTAGTCCGACTACGCCAGATTCACCCACGGGCGGTGTGCCGATATGAGCATTTTCCAACATATGTTTGAGCTGGCGAATTCGACCTTCGATTTTTCCTTGTTCATCTTTAGCAGCGTGGTAGCCACCATTTTCTTTAAGATCACCTTCGGCTCGGGCAGACTCAATTTTTTTAATGATGTCGGCGCGGCGCGGACCCTCAAGGTCGGCAAGCTCTGCGGCAAGACGATCGGCGGCTTCTTGGGTAAGCCAAGTCTGGGTGGGGTTACTCATAAGGGGAGAGGCTACTAGTACGGGCCTAGCCCGAGGGAATGGCTAGACCGATTTAAGAGCGACAGCTGGCGATGCCCGCATTGACAGCCAAGGCTCGGGTAGGGATTTGGACTGTTCGGGTGGTCTCAAAGACCCCAGCCGGTATGGAGTCCGTTAGCTCGCCCACCACGCTGGCGGAGTAATCCCTGGCGGTCAAAAGGCAGGTGTGGGCTTTTGAGTTGGTGCGAAAGATGAGGGAATATCGAATCTCCATGTGGCCAGCGTCGATGGCTTGAAAGGAGATCAGGGTCTGGCGAATTTCAGGCTTGGAGAAATGATTTGCACTCCACACCAACCACGACCCACCGACGATTGCGATGGCTAGCGCCGGAAGCGCCCAGGTGGGAAGGCGCCTGCTCTTGATGCCATAGCGCTCGCGTAGAAACGGATCGGTAAATTCACTTTGGCTCACAGACTTAAGTGTAGGACGTGGGCGCTGGCTGGATCGGCGCAGCTCTCTAGGACGCAAGGTAGATAATAGGTACATGTCCGATCAAGCCACAGTAAACGTAGGCGTTGCAGGGTCCATCACCATGATCATCCTGTGCACCGCAGTCGCACTACTCCTTTGGAATTTCTATCGCCGATACAAGCGGATGCAAAACCGCAACGATGAGCAGTAATCGCGCGCGTCTGCTCTCCATTGCACTTCTAACTTTGTTGGTTTCAGGCACTTTTGTCGAACTGGGCATTTGGCAATTTCATCGAGCGCAAGAAGTTCAACGTTTAAATAAACCACTCAAAGATTTACCTGCGGCAGAAATCCATGCACTTGCGCAGGCTGGATCGAACCTCACAGATGTTGCTATCAATCGTCTTGTAACCGTTACTGGTCGTTACGTGAAGAGTTATGTGGCGACATATCAAGAGGCGCTCGTCAATGGAAAGAAAGAAGTTATTTCACTCAGCGTCGGCTTGCTTCAAGTGAAATCTTCAGATTCAGTGCCTGAGGGAATATTGGTGGTGCGTGGTGTTGGCGATATTCCGGCGGCGGATAGGCCACCAGATGGCGAAGTTTCGATTTTAGGTCGGCTGTATCCCCGTCAGACGACAGATCATTCGCTGACCGATGCTAGAAATTTGGGTCGTTTGGACCCAGCACTTGTTGCCGGCGTCGATGGACTCAACCTCTTCGACGGTTATGTCGTCACTCTCAGCGAAAAAACTGCGAATGGGGAGGCAATTTCACTGCCGCGTATCGGCGCTCCGGGTGCAAAGCCAACGACCCCTGGTTTCTACTGGCAACACATCTCCTATGTATTTATCTGGTGGTTCATGGCGCTGTTAGTGGTTATCGCGCCTTTCTATAACGCCCGACTAAAGCGCATTTCACAGCAAAATTCCGAAAGTATTGAGAGATAAGGTTGGCGCTATGAGTCAGAATTCAAAGGAATCCCTTGCCAAGGCAATGTTGCGTTTTCGGGTTATGGCCATTTGGGCTGGCGTTATGTCGCTGCTTTTATGGTTCGTAGATCTTCCCATCAAGTACTTGATTGATAACCCATCACTGCACAGCAAAGTTGTTTGGATTCCGATTTTGCATGGCTTTACCTATCCCATTTATGTATTGGCCGCTTTTCATTACTGCCTCAAGGCACGGAAAAGTTTAGTGTCAACCATCCTATTTATTTTGGCGGGAACACTGCCCATCGCCTCATTTGTTGCTGAACGTAAAGCGATAGCAGACTTCAACGCCAACAACGGATAGTTTCTCTCTTTCATGTTTTCTGTGCTGAAAAGTGTCATCAAGCCAGCAGTGAAGAGCGTGCTCTACCCGCTTTACGAGCGACGTTTGCTGCGGCAATTAGATTTCACACAGACACCACATCACGTGGGTGTGATACTTGATGGCAATCGCCGCTGGTCAAAAGCCAATCCCTCCGAGACTGGAGATGTCTCATCCGCCCGCGGCCACAAGGCCGGAGCCGACAAAATCATCGAATTGCTGGATTGGTGTGAAGAAGCGAAAGTTCAAGTAGTCACCCTGTGGTTGCTCTCGAATCAGAACCTCAATCGCTCGGCAGATGAACTCACCAAATTATTCGCGATCATCGGGGCGACTGTGGATGACTTGTCGAAGAAACGACGCTGGGAGATTCGTCCGGTCGGTTCCATGGAACTTCTGCCAGCTGAACTACAAGAACAACTTTCCCAAGTCTCGGCAGAGACGAAGGGGATTCAAGGTGTCAAGGTTAATGTCGCTATCGGCTACGGCGGTCGCTCTGAAATTGCTGACGCAGTAAAGAACTTAATTTTGGAAGAATCTGGTCATGGAAAAAGTCCGGAAGAAATTGCCGCGTTGGTTTCAGTAGATGAGATTGGACGCCACTTATATACGGCTGGCCAACCCGATCCCGAGTTAGTCATTAGAACTTCAGGGGAGCAGCGCTTGGGAGGGTTCCTCCTGTGGCAGAGCGCGCATTCGGAGTTCTACTTCTGTGAGGCGTACTGGCCAGATTTTCGGCGAGTGGACTTTCTACGAGCGCTGCGGGCGTATTCCCAGCGGCACCGCCGCTTTGGGGTTTAGTCCAAAGCACGAAGAACTAGCTTTGGTTTGTAGCCAATAATTAACTTTTGCCTTGCGCGTGTTGCCACAGGTTTGGCTCGTTCCAGTTCTACCTTTTCATGGTCGGCAACGTCTCGTTGCAGATAAGGCTGGTTAGTTTTCTCGGTTGAGAAGAGCCTTCCCGTCGAGCACAACTCCAGAGATTGCGAGTCCCATCACTTGGCAAAAGGCCAAAATAAGGGTCGTAAGACCTACGTGTTGGATACCAGCGTCCTCTTAGCGGACCCTGCTGCGCTTGGCCGATTCGCCGAGCATGAGGTCATTATTCCGATCACCGTTATCGGGGAGTTAGAAACCAAACGAGATCACCCCGAACTTGGCTACTTTGCCCGGGCCGCCTTGCGTACTTTGGACGACTTGCGCATCTCCCACGGCCGCCTGGATGAAGCAATTTCCATCAATGAGATTGGTGGAACGGTAAAGGTCGAACTCAACCACTCTGATGCCTCATCTCTTCCCGCTGGTTTTTTGCGTGATGGGTCGAATGACTCCCGCATTCTGGCCATAGCCCGCAACCTCATGGCCGAGAGCCGTGAAGTTGTTTTGGTGACTAAGGATCTACCGCTGCGGGTCAAGGCCTCATCGGTCGGTGTTGAGTCCGAGGAGTACCGCGCAGAATTGGCCCTGACATCGGGCTGGACCGGAATGGTTGAAGCCAATGTGGGGCACTCCGTCATTGATTCCTTGTATGAAAACGAACGCGTTGCCCACGAATTAGGCACCCAATTCCCATGCCACACCGGAGTCGTTTTACATTCAGAAAAAGGCAGCGCCCTCGCGCGCGTCATGGCTGATAAGACCATTCAGTTGGTTCGTGGTGATCGCTCCGCCTTTGGTCTCCATGGCCGTAGCGCGGAACAGAGAGTCGCTTTGGATCTCTTACTCGATAATGACATCGGAATAGTTTCACTTGGTGGCAGAGCCGGAACCGGCAAAAGCGCCCTCGCTCTCTGCGCCGGGTTAGAGGCGGTTCTAGAAAAACGCCACCACAAGAAGGTCGTTATCTTCCGCCCGCTCTATGCCGTTGGTGGCCAAGAGCTGGGATACCTTCCCGGATCTGAAAACGAAAAGATGTCGCCCTGGGCTCAAGCCGTTTTTGATACTTTGGGCGCCCTGGTCAGCGAGCATGTTATTGATGAAATCGTTGATCGTGGATTGATAGAGGTTTTACCCTTAACCCATATTCGAGGACGCTCTCTTCATGACTCTTTTGTCATCGTCGATGAAGCCCAATCGCTGGAGCGAGGGGTTTTGCTCACTGTCATGTCCCGAATTGGTCAGGGATCTCGGGTAGTTCTCACCCATGATGTTGCCCAACGGGACAACCTGCGGGTTGGCCGCCACGATGGCGTCGTCGCCGTCGTCGAATCCCTCAAAGGCCACCCACTCTTCGCCCATGTCACCTTGACTCGCAGCGAGCGCTCGCCGATTGCCGCCTTGGTCACCGAAATGTTGGAAGAGCCCATCAACTTCATGGCCTAAGGCTTTTCCGTAAAATCACAAATGTGCGGATAAAAAGTACCCCTGCGGACATATCGGATATAAGGGACTTGGCAGCGCCCCACAAGGGGTTTTAATTACTCACAATCCTGTGAGTTAAATCTAATTTCACTCGCACGCGGGGAAAAATTTGCCCGTGGTTGGCCTGGGTGTCACTCTTTAACCCTCCCCGCAGACACTTACCCCGTAAAAGGGTGGGTTTCGTTGCGTGGATGCCAGAAGAGTTACCCACCAGAAGCAAGAAGCAAAGAGAAGCAAAGAGAAGCAAAGAGAAGGAAGGAGAGCCAATGCTGCGCCAGTTACAGAACCGTCGGACCCGCCTAGCCATCGGCGCTGCTTTCCTTGTTTGGGTTATGTCCGCTGTGGACTCCACCTTTGCCCAGGTCAACCTCGAGAAGTTGGTGACTATCCCAGATACCACCGTCGTCAATTCACCGGCCGATCCAGCTAGCCCTTCTAGCCCCTCTGATCCTGCAAGCCCCTCTGATCCAGCAGTCCCCGTGGTGGCAGCCCCAATCCTCACCGAACTCTCGCCCGGCCTTACCAGTTTTTCGGCAGTCGCATCCGTTAATGCCAAGGAGATTGCTCTCGTCTCCATTGCCGCTCGCCAAGTTGAATTAGCAAAAACCCCAGCAGGCGCCAAGCAAGTGGCGAAGTTGTTGATTGCACAAAAGTACAAATGGAGCGCCGGCCAAGTTGGCTGTTTAACCGCACTCTGGAACGGCGAAAGCCACTGGAACTACAAGGCAAGAAATAGCCGAACTGGCGCCCACGGAATTGCCCAGGCATACCCGGCCAACAAGATGGAGAGCGTCGCTCTAGATTGGCGTACCAATCCTGTTACCCAACTCAAGTGGGGGCTTAATTACATCAAGGTCCGCTACAACACTCCATGTAATGCCTTGGCCAAGAAGCATCGCTCGGGTTATTACTAAACCCAGAGCACACCTGTAGCCACCCGAAATTAAACTGGTTTGCTACCAATCTGAATTGGCTTTGAGGTCTCAGCAAAGAAATCATTTCCCTTATCGTCGACGACAATAAATGCTGGGAAATTTTCAACCTCAATTTTCCAGATAGCTTCCATGCCTAATTCTGGGTAATCCAAGACCTCGACCTTCTTTATGCAATCTTGAGCCAACCTGGCAGCAGGGCCACCGATAGAGCCCAAGTAGAAACCGCCGTGGGTTTTGCAGGCCTCAGTTACCGCTTTGGAGCGATTGCCCTTGGCCAGCATGATCATCGATCCACCGGCTGCCTGAAATTGGTCGACGTAGGAATCCATGCGACCTGCGGTTGTGGGTCCAAAGGAACCCGAGGCATAGCCAGTGGGGGTCTTTGCCGGACCTGCGTAATAGATAGCGTGGCTCTTCAAATAATCTGGCATAGGCTTTCCAGAGTCCAAGATTTCCTTGATCTTGGCATGGGCTAAGTCGCGGCCAACGATCAGAGTTCCGTTGAGCGAAAGTCTGGTCTTGATGGGGTACTTAGAGAGCTCGGCAAGAACAGCAGCCATTGGTTGATTGAGATCCACATGAACCACATTGTCATCGAGATGGGAATCGGTGGTCTCCGGCAGGAAGTGGGCTGGATCCATCTCTAATTTTTCAATGAACACGCCCTCTTTAGTGATCTTGCCTTTAGCTTGGCGGTCGGCCGAGCACGAGACGGCTATGGCAATAGGCAAAGAAGCGCCATGTCGGGGCAGACGCACAACGCGTACATCGTGGCAGAAATATTTGCCGCCAAATTGTGCGCCAATTCCTAGGGTTCTGGTGAGGTCGAGGACCTGGGCTTCTAATTCTTTATCGCGGAAACCGTGGCCGGTCTTGGCATCACCAGAAGTAGGCAAATTATCCAGGTAGTGAGTGCTCGCCAGTTTTGCGGTCTTCACTGTGTGCTCGGCAGATGTGCCTCCGATGACGATCGCCAAGTGATAAGGCGGGCAGGCTGCGGTCCCGAGCGAGCGCAGCTTCTCATCCAACCAATTCATAAATGATTTGGGATTGAGAACGGCTTTGGTCTCTTGATAGAGATAAGACTTGTTGGCGCTGCCGCCACCTTTAGCGATGAAGAGAAAGTTGTATTCGTTCGGATGTTCGTTATCTGAATAGATCTCGATCTGTGCCGGCAAATTATTGCCAGTGTTCTTCTCTTCCCATGTGGTGATGGGAGCCATCTGCGAATAACGAAGGTTGAGATTGGTGAAGGCGTCATAAACCCCGCGCGCGATCGATTCTTCATCCTTCGTGGATGTAAGAGTGCGCTGACCTTTTTTACCCATTACTAGCGCAGTACCTGTGTCTTGGCACATGGGCAAGACGCCACCTGCTGCGATGTTGGCGTTTTTCAATAGGTCTAGCGCGACAAAGCGATCATTTGGGGAGGCTTCTTTGTCATCGAGGATGCTGGAAAGTTGTGTCAGATGCTCACTACGTAGGTAGTGCGAAATGTCATGAATCGCAGTTGATGTTAAATTCTCAATCGCTGATGGTTCTACTTTGAGAAACTCCATGCCTTCGGCGACAAAAGTGGAAACACCTTCAGTGCTGAGTAGGCGGTATTCAGTGGTGTCTTCGCCTAGCGGCAAGAGATCGCTATATGAAAATTCAGGCATTTCACTCTTCCGATTCTTCAATAGATTGACTGACCGAACCCGGCCTGGCTTCTTCTAGTTTGCTACGAGCGCCATCGAGCCATTCTTGGCAGATTTTCGCCAATGCCTCACCGCGCTCCCACAACTTTAATGATTCTTCTAGCGTTGTAGCGCCACCTTCTAATTTGGCGACAACATCGGCAAGTTCATCTCGAGCAGATTCATAGGAAATTTCTTTCGCGACCATTTTCTTAATCTACTCCGCGGTGGCGGTGGCTTCGCCCTCTGCGAGACGAATTCGTAGCCGCTGGCCACGAATCACATTCTGGGCGCTGCGCAGGAGTGCGCCATCTTGCTGCTGGACAACGGCATATCCACGGTCCAATGTGGCCTGTGGTGAAAGTGTCCGAACTTGGGTTGCGAGGTGGCTAACTTCTTTGGCGCCGATGGCAATATGGCTGGCCATACTTCGGAAGGAGCGATGCAAGAGCGCCGTGACGATCTCATGGCGTGAATTGATCATGGTGAGTGGTTCTTTCAAAACCGGACGATCGCGCAGGGCGCCGATGCGAGCGTTCTCTTGGCTTAGCGTCGAATGGATCTGTCGTCGAGCACGGTCCAGGAAGGCAGCAATCTTGGCGACTTCTTCACCCATATCTGGAACCACTCGCTTGCCGGCGTCGGTAGGAGTCGATGCCCGCCAATCTGCAACTAGATCAAGTAGTGGAGCATCTTTTTCATGGCCAATTGCGCTGACAATCGGCGTGGTGGCATTCGCTGCCAATCGAACCAGACCCTCATCAGAGAAGGGGAGTAGGTCTTCGAAGGAGCCGCCGCCTCGGGTAATGATGATGACATCAACCTCTGGATGGGCATCGAGTTCGCGTATGGCGGCCGAAACTTCGACCACAGCAGCAGATCCCTGAACCGCAACTTCACGAATCTCAAAACGAACTGAGGGCCACCTCCGCTTGGCATTTTCAACGACATCCTTTTCAGCATCGCTGTTGCGTCCGCAGATCAATCCAACCGCTCGAGGCAGGAACGGCAAGGATTGTTTGCGCCCGGCATCAAAGAGGCCTTCACCGGCGAGAACAGTTTTGAGGGCTTCAATTCGCGCGAGCAGTTCACCTACTCCGACCTGGCGAATCTCTTTAACGCTAAAGGAGAGCGAGCCACTCTTGGCATACCAACTAGCTTTGGAATAAACCACGACGCGGGCATTGGGAGCAAGTGGTTGCACTGCTGCGAGAACGCTGCGATGGCACATGATTTGAAGGCTCATATCCGCGCTGGAATCGCGCAGGCGCATAAAGACCATCTGGGCGCCAGGCCGAACGGTGACTTCGGAGAGTTCGCCTTCAATCCAGATGGGACCCAATTTCGAGATGTACTCTCCTACTGCCTCTGAAACTACGCGTACTGGTACCGGCGCCTCATTTGAAGTTTCGAGCATGGATCGATCCTAATAGGATTGCTGACATGGCAAAGAAAGTTCTTCTTGCGGCACCCCGAGGATATTGCGCGGGCGTTGACCGGGCAGTTGTGACGGTTGAGAAGTCGCTCGAACTCTATGGTGCCCCGGTTTATGTGCGTAAGCAGATCGTCCATAACAAGCATGTAGTAGCTACTTTGGAATCCCGTGGTGCCATTTTTGTTGAGGAAACCGATGAAGTGCCAGAAGGGGCGATTGTGGTCTTCTCCGCCCACGGTGTTTCTCCCGCTGTGCATGCCGACGCCGCTGCCCGCAATTTGAAGACTATTGATGCCACTTGTCCATTGGTAACTAAGGTGCATCACGAGGTCAAACGCTTTGCCGCTGAAGATTTGGATATTTTGCTCATTGGCCACGCCGGTCACGAAGAGGTCGAAGGCACAGCAGGTGAGGCGCTTTCCCATGTCACCGTCGTAGATGGCCTGGACCATATTGCCGAAGTTCAAGTTCGCGATCCCAATCGCGTGGCATGGCTTTCGCAGACCACATTGAGCGTTGATGAAACCCTTGAAACAGTTGCGGCGCTGAGAAAGCGCTTCCCCAATCTGGTAGACCCACCTAGCGATGACATCTGCTACGCCACTCAAAATCGTCAGGTTGCGATTAAAGAGATTGCTCCCCAATCTGATTTGGTTTTAGTTGTGGGGTCGGTCAACTCTTCTAACTCTGTTCGCTTAGTAGAAGTCTCCTTGGAGTACGGCGCAAAAGCGGCATATCTGATTGATTTTGCAGCAGAGGTCCAAGAGGAATGGTTGAACGGGGTTGAGACCATTGGAGTTACCAGCGGCGCCTCGGTCCCTGAAATTCTGGTAACCGACTTGCTCAAGTGGTTGGCGGCTCGCGGCTATTCCGACGTAGAGACTGTGACTGCAATGGAAGAACATTTACTTTTTGCTATCCCGGCAGAGCTGCGTAAAGATATTCGCGAAGCGAAAGAAGCTAACTAACCGTTTGTGGTTTCAACTCTGGTTTTGGGGTTTTCTCGACGCGCTTTCAGTAGATGAATTGGCCACCCAATGGCTGCGCCAATGACTAAAAATGGTGCAACTCCCGCCAAACTGGTGACCAGATCGAGCCCAATTTTGGTGACATGCAAACCAGAACCGCCAACGGTGACCATTGAAATAATTGTGGCCACAAGAAAGGCGATTGGTGGATTTACTACCGCGCTAAATGATGTACCTGGTCGACCTAGATAGAGCCCACCGGCAAATGCGATGGTGATCCCGATTCCAGAAATTATGCCGACTTTGGTGAATTTGTATTCAAAGACTTGCACGATGAGAATCAAAAGAAATTGCAGGATGACGACGCCAGCAACTGTGAGCCCAGGCCCCTTGATGGGTTTGGCCGGAAGTTTTAACTCAGTCATCATGGCCCTCATTCTCCACTATTTCTTCGAGAACCAACTCTTCAGAATCTAAATCCTCGTCATAGAGGTCTTCGGCGCTGATTTCTGGGGTAATTTTAATCGATCGAAGTTCATCATCGACGCCTTCAAGTGCCTTTAACTTAGCGTTGCCAGTGGGAACGCCCAGCCCGATCATCTTGCGTGCTGGGCGCAACATATTGGTTTCAGCGCTCTGGACCAAGTCGTTGAAAGCACGCTCGGAGGACTTGATACTGGTACCCAGTTTGGCAATTTTGTTATGAACCTTTCCAATGCGCTTTATGAGTTCACCCGCCAATTCTTTAATTGTCGCGGCATTGTGTGCCATATCTGATTGGCTAAAGACAAAGGCAACGGTGCGCAACAACGCCATCATTGTTGTCGGAGTAGCAATAGTGATTCCCTTTTCAAAAGCAGCATTGAGAATTTGCGGATCTGCCTCAAGCGCTTCGGAGAGGATGGATTCAAAGGGTGCAAAGAGAACGACATAGTCGGGGGAGAGCGGACTCTCGGAGTAGCCGCGTTTGGCCAATGCGTTGACATGCCCCATCAAATCTTTGGCGTGCAATTTCATAAGCTCGGCACGAGCATCGGGATCTTTTTCGCCGACTGCATCGAGAAAGCGGGTGAAGGGAAATTTGGAGTCGATAAAGATTTCACTGCCCCCAGGTATTGCAATCTTGATATCTGGCTTGGAGATCTCAGCATCTTTGCTGCGGTAATCCTGCTTGAAGAAATGGATACCTTCTGTAAGGCCAGAATTTTCCAGAAGCATCTCTAATTGCGTCTCACCATATTTTCCGCGAGTCTGCGAATTAGAGAGCGCGCCGGCAAGTTTGGTGGTTTCGCGGAGCAAGTTTTCATTGCCCAAGCGCATGGACTCCATCTGCGTTTTGATGCTGGCCTCGCCCGATGCACGTTTGATTTCAGCTTCCTGGGCCTGGAGAGTAAGTGCGGTCATATTGGCGCGAACGGCATTGAGCGCTTCATCCAAACGAGTGCTCTGGCTGGCTTCGGTTCGCATCGTGGCCAATTGTTCATTGAGGGTTTTGATGGTGTTGGCATCATTGGAAATTTGGGCTTCGCTGGCCACCATTTTTTGCTGCAAGGTGGAAATCTCGAGAGCGCTGGATTGGTGGCGAACTTTTGCCCAAAGGAATCCGACCAATACGCCCAAGAGAACCCCTGCGGCTAAGCCAATAATCACGCTTGTTGATGTGCTCATGGGCTTATCGTGGCAGGAAGCGGTGACAATCACGCGTAGGCTCTACTCCTCGTGAGCCTATCTATCGGAATCGTCGGTCTGCCCAACGTCGGCAAGTCCACCCTTTTTAATGCCTTGACCAAGAACAACGTCCTGGCCGCCAACTATCCCTTTGCCACTATTGAGCCCAACGTTGGCATCGTGGCCGTTCCGGATGGTCGCCTCAATCAGCTGGCTGAGATCTTTGGCTCTGAAAAAATCCTGCCCGCCCCGGTGTCCTTCGTCGATATCGCTGGAATTGTAAAAGGTGCTTCGGAAGGCGCTGGTTTGGGGAATAAATTCTTGGCCAACATTCGCGAGACCGATGCCATCTGCCAAGTTATTCGTGTCTTCTCCGATGGCGATGTCGTACACGTCGATGGCAAGGTGGATCCTGCTCAAGATATCGAAACCATCACCACTGAGCTCTGTTTGGCCGATCTACAGACTATTGAAAAGGCTCTGCCACGTCTGGAAAAAGAAGTTCGCATCAATAAAGATCGTGCTGCGATGATTGAAGTAGTCAAAGAAGCACAGGCTCATCTCAATGACGGCAAACTGCTGCATGGTTCCAAGATTGATTTGGAAGTTATCCGCGAATTGCAATTGATGACCGCAAAACCATTTCTCTACGTTTTTAATGTTGATGCTGCAGAGCTAGAAGATGGATCACTTCGCACCGAACTTCAAAAGCTCGTTGCGCCATCCGAAGCTATATTTCTCGATGCCAAGACCGAAGCCGAACTTGCTGAACTCGATGAAGCCGATGCTCTAGAGCTTTTGCAATCTATTGGATTAGAAGAACCAGGTCTCTCAACGCTAGCTCGCGTTGGGTTTAAAACATTGGGCTTGCAGACCTATCTCACCGCCGGTCCTAAAGAAGCGCGCGCCTGGACCATTCACAAAGGCGATACCGCACCAGTTGCTGCCGGTGTTATTCATACCGATTTTCAAAAGGGATTCATCAAAGCCGAGATTGTGGCATTTCAAGATCTCATTGATGCTGGTTCCATGACAGAGGCAAAGCATCGCGGCAAGGTCCGTATGGAAGGCAAGGATTATGTAATGGCCGACGGCGACGTTGTGGAGTTTCGTTTTAACGTTTAGTGGCCTTTCCGGTGATTGCTTGGTGCTCTCCACGTTTCACTCGAAATCGCTGAAAATAGCCATTTTGGCTCTCCGTACAGGCGGGAATTGGGTAATACTTCCTGTCTTCCGTTAAACTTCAGGCTGTGACTTGGGGCATCCCAGTCGAGAAAATCTCATCGAGGTAACCCTTTTGGGTCCATCAACGGAAAATGTGGGTCGGTATCTAACATGTCTAACATTGAATTCGCTCAGCCAAAGAATCCAAACCTCACTGGCGAGCTGAAGAAGCGCGACGAACTTCGTAACGTCGCCATCATCGCTCACGTTGACCATGGCAAGACCACTCTCGTTGATGCCATGTTGTGGCAATCCGGCGCTTTTGCTGCCTA